>NZ_JAOZYC010000123.1:0-94434 GCF_035798155.1 Streptomyces endophyticus
TCCGCCCCGGACCCCGCGCCTCAATCGCCGGCGGGGCTTGATCAGGCGAAGACGACCGTCCGCCGCCCGTTCAAAAGAATCCGCCGCTCCGCATGCCACTTGACGGCCCGCGCCAGCGCCTGGCACTCCACGTCCCGCCCGATCGCCACCAACTGGTCGGGCGTGACGTCGTGCCCGACCCGCTCGACCTCCTGCTCGATGATCGGCCCCTCGTCGAGGTCCGCGGTCACATAGTGCGCGGTGGCACCGATCAGCTTCACGCCGCGCGCGTGCGCCTGGTGGTACGGCTTCGCGCCCTTGAAGCTCGGCAGGAACGAGTGGTGGATGTTGATGATCCGCCCGCTCAGCGCCTTGCACAGGTCGTCCGAGAGCACCTGCATGTACCGCGCGAGCACGACCAGTTCGACGCCCTCGGCCCGCACCAGGTCGACGACCTGCTGCTCGGCCTGCGCCTTCGTCTCCTTCGTCACCGGAATGTGGTGGAAGGGGATGTCGTACGAGGCGACCAGCTCGGCGAAGTCCGTGTGGTTGGAGACGACCGCCGCGATGTCGACCGGCAGCGCGCCGATCCGTGCCCGGAAGAGCAGGTCGTTGAGGCAGTGGCCGAACTTGCTGACCATCAGGACGACCTTCATCCGGTCCGAGGCCCGGTGGATCTGCCAGTCCATCTGGAACGAGTCGCCGATCGCGGCGAAGCTGGCACGCAGCTTCTCCACGGTCACGTGGGTGTCCGCGCTGAAGTGGACGCGCATGAAGAACAGTCCTGTGTCGTGGTCACCGAACTGCTGGCTGTCCTCGATGTTGCAGCCGGTCATGAAGAGGTAGCTCGACACGGCGTGCACGATGCCCTGCTTGTCGGGGCAGGAGAGGGTGAGGACGTACTGCTCGGGGCCGGGGGCGGACTGCGCGTTCATGGGCCAAGGGTCCCATACCCTCGGCCCCTCCTACCGGGCTGCCCGCCGGTTGGTTACGCCGCCCTCGTCATGATCTGCAGCACCTGAAGGGTCTGGGGGACCGTCTCCGGGTCCTCGGCGTCGCTCGTGGCGAGCCTCACATGGGCGTCGCGGGCCGCGCGGACCGCGTCCGGCCAGCCCTCGTGGTTCAGATACGCGGTGACCGGGGCGTCGGGGCCCACCTGGTGCATGATCCGCAGCACCCGCAGCACGGCGGCGTCGACGAGCGCCGCCTCCTGCGAGTCCCGGAAGATCGTCCCGACGTATTTCTCGGCGGACCAGTTGTCCAGCCAGGTGTCCTCGACGAGGCGGTACACGGCGTCGGTCACGTCCCCGTATCCGTCCACGCCTGCCTGCCAGACGTCTCTCTGGAACGACGGGTCGGAGAGCATGTGCAGCGCGGAACGCACGTTGCTGCGCCAGCGCCACCACGGCATGTCGTTGAGTGGCATGCCGCCCATCTTCGTGGAGCGACGGCCGCGACGGGAAGAGTTGTCCGAGGTTTGCACGGTCATCGATCGTACGTCCCGGCCCCGCGAGCCCCGCACGGCCCCCGTAATTCACCTCATCGTCACCACGCGTTGACCCCGGGTCACTCGACCGTTGGCGGCACGGCGGAATCGTGCCGGAACATGACCGGCAGGCTCCCCAGCACCCGTAACCGCATCGTCCCCCGAAGCCACATACGCACCGCGGCCGTGCTCCTGAGCGCCGCGCTGGTCGCCGGGTGCGGGCTCGTCCCCGGCGACGCCAAGGGCGCGGGGGAACGGCCGGTGACCGTCATGACCTGGGCGCCCGAGAAGACCAAGGCGACGAACATGCCCGGAATGCCCGCCATGGCGCGGGCGTACGCGCGCTGGATCAACGCCCACGGCGGCATCGGCGGCCGGCCGCTGAAGGTCCTCACCTGCAACGACCACAACGACAGCGTGGACGCCGCCAGGTGCGCCCGCTCCGCCGTCGAGCACGACGCCGTGGCGGTCGTCGGCTCCTACAGCCAGCACTCGGACGCCTTCCTGCCCCCGCTGGAGTCCGCGGGCATCCCCTACATAGGCGGCTACGGCGCCACCGATGCGGAGTTCACCAGCCCCCTGTCGTACCCGGTCAACGGCGGCCAGGCCGCCCTCCTCGCCGGCAACGGGCGCCAACTGTCCGGGCCCTGCGCCCGCACCGTCCTGATCCGCCCCGACTCCATCGCGGGCGACCAGCTCGCGCCGCTGCTCAACTCCGGCCTCGCGCTGCGCCACCGGCCCGCCGCCGTCGACGTGCTCGCCGCCGACGACGCCACCGACTACGCCGACCAGGCCCGCCGCGCCCTCGACACCGCGAGCCGGGCGCCGCAGGGCGAGGGCTGCGTCGCGGCGGTGCTCGGGGAGCGCACGAACACGTTCTTCGACTCGTTCCGGCGACTGCGCGAGGAGTACCCCTCGGTGCGCACCGCCACCGTCCTCGGCAGCGTCGACCAGACCGTCGTCGACCGCAGCGGCGGCCCGGAGAGCCCGTACGAAGGGGCGTACGTCACCAGCTGGTACCCCGCGTCGGGCGACGCGCGCTGGGCCCCCATGAAGCGGGCGATCAACGAGCAGGCCTTCGGCGACAACCGGATCGACCCGGCGGACGCGGGCGTGCAGACCACCTGGATCGCGTACGAGGTGCTGCGGCAGGTCATCGAGTCCATCGGCGGCGGCGCGGTGACCTCGCGCACCGTGCGCACCGCCCTCGACGACGACCTGTCGGTCACGACGGGCGGGCTCACTCCGCCACTGCGCTGGGGCTACGACCACATGTCCCCGGTCGGCGACTTCCCGCGCCTGGTCAACGCCCGGGTGACCTTCCAGAAGGTCGTCTCCGGGCGGCTCAAGGCGACCAGGAAGGCCTCGGTGGACGTGACGGGCACGCTCGCCGGGCTTTCCTGATCGCGACTGCCTCCGAACCCGTCAGAGCTGGACTGCCGAGCGCTGGGTCAGCCCGTACTTGCTCGCGATCTGGTTCCACAGCTTCGACGCCTGCTGCTTCTGCGTGGACGCCGTGCCGCTCGCCGCGTCGCCCGCCCGGCGCTCGGGCGTCGGCTTGGCGTGGCCCTTCTTGCACAGCGCGTGCTTCTTGCCGGCGACCTGGTCGCCCCACTTCGCGTAGTGGCTGTCCGCCGACGCGGACGCCTTCCAGGCGCTGGTGAGCGCGGCGGTGAGGCGGGCGTTGTCGGGCAGCTTGTCCACGGACAGCGTGCCGAGGCGCGTCACCAGGTCGTTGCGCTGCGTCGCGGCACTGCGCAGGTCCTTCGAGGCCTGGGGCAGCGCCTTGCAACCGCCGATGTTCGCGACCGAACGCACCACGGCGGAGCGGCTGTTGTTGGAGTCGCCGAGCAGTTTGTCGAGCTCGACGGCCTGCGCCTTGGCCGGGTCCACGGACGGCGAGGGCGACTCGGACGCGGGGCCCGAGTTCGACACGTTCTTCGTCGCGTCCGTCTTCTTGTCGTCGTCCCCACCGCTGAGCATGGCGCCGGCGCCGACACCCACGACGAGAATGGCCACGCCGACCGCGACGACCAGCGGCACCTTGGAACCGGTGCGGGCCTTGCCGCGGCGCGGCGGCTCGGGCTCGTACCCGTACTGCTGCGGGGGCGGTGTCATGCCCGGCGCTCCCGGCCCACCGGGCCCGGCCTGCGCCGCGTACGGGTCGAAGCGCGGCATCTGCTGCGTCGCCGCAGCGCCGCCCTCCGGCTCCGTACGGAACAGGGCGTCGAACTCGGCCGGCGGCTGCCGCTCACCGGGCGCCCCGGGACGTGCGCCGTAGCCCTGGTCCTGAGCGGGCATCGCCTGGCCCGGCATCGGCTGGCCCGGCATCGGCTGGCCCGGCATCGGCTGGCCGGGCACCGGCGGTATGTACTGCGTGGCCTCGCTGTCGGAGGAGCCCCCGTAGCCGGGCGGCGCCGCGTCGGGCATCGGCTGCGCGCGCCCCAGGAACTGCGTGGCGTCCGGGGCGGGAGCCTCCGGCGGCAGCCCGGGGCCGGCCGCGTACTGGGCGGCCTGCTGCTGAGCTGCCGGAGGTATGTACTGCGTGGCGTCCCCGTCGTAGGCACCGGCGGCAGGCCCCGCGGGAGCCGCGGGCGGCAGCGGCCCTGCCTCCGCGTACTGCTGCGGCAGCGCCTGTGCGGGCTGCTGCTGCGGCAGCGCCTGTGCGGGCTGCTGCTGCGGCAGGGCGGCACCGTAGGACTGGGGCGGCAGCGCACCCGCGTCGTGCGGCGGCGCGGGCGGCATGGGCGCGGAACCCTGCGGCTGGCCCCACTCGTACGTGGGCATGGCCCCGTCGTAGGTCGGCATCGGCCCGGCGTTGTGCGCCTGCTGGGACTCGGGCCCCCAGGGCTGCCCCCACGGGCTCGCGCCCGCCGGACCCGCCTGGTCGCCGTACGTGCCCGGCAACAGGGGCTCACCGCCGTCGGCAGGCAGCACGACACCTTCGTGCGTCTGTCGCGCCTGCGGAAGGTGCGGGCGTTCGCCCTGCCCACTCTGCCCGCTCTGCTCCGTCACCGTAAGACTCCTACGTAGGGGGTCCGAATCGTCGGCTCACGCTACCGGGTCTTCGTACGCCCGTGCTACGCACCTCAAACCCCGGAATCCTCCCCAGTGACACGACTAACAAAACCGGCTACCGGCTTGCCCGTTATGGCACAGCTCACGTCACACCAGTACGCCGTTCATGTCCATACGAATGCGCCGCTCACGCCGCCTGAAGCTCCATTCGCGCCCCGAACTCCCGCACCACGGGCTCCTCCCGGAACGGGTCGAGGCGCTCCCTGAAGTCGTCCAGATACTCCGCGCCCCGATTCGAACGCACCGTGCCCAGCAGTTCGACGGCCCGAAGTCCCGTGTGACAGGCCTGTTCCACCTCGCGCTGCTGCACCTGCGCCGTCGCGAGCAGCACGAGACCGATCGCGCGGCGCCGGGCCCGCGACTCCGGATGCCCGTCCAACGACTCCTGCGCGCACCGCGCCGCGTCCCGCGACTGACCCAAGTCCCGGTGGCAGTGCGCCAGTTCGTCCGCCAGATAGGCGTGGTCGAAGTGGGCGATCCACACCGGGTCGTCCCCGGAGTCGGTCCGCCCGTCGGCCTGCTCCATGGCGGCGACCGCGCGCGAGGAGGAGGACTGCGCCGACCTCGCGTCCCCGAGAAGTGCGTGGCCGCGCGCTTCGGCGGCGTGGAACATCGCCTCAGCGCGCGGCGTCACACGCCCGCGCGCCCCCTCCTGAGCCGCGCGGGCGAGCTGGGAGATCTCTCGCGGGTTGCCGAGCTGCGCCGCCAGGTGACTCATCGACGCGGCCAGTACGTACCCGCCGTAGCCACGGTCACCGGCCGCCTGCGCGAGCCGCAGCGCCTGGATGTAGTACCGCTGGGCGAGCCCCGGCTGACCGGTGTCGATCGCCATGTACCCGGCGAGCTCCGTCAACCGCGCGACGGCGGAGAACAGTTCGCGCCCCACCGCTTCCCGGTACGAGCCCGCGAGCAGCCCGCTCACCACACTGTTCAGGTAGTGCACGACCACCGGGCGGACATGCCCGCTCCCGTACTGGTGGTCCAGATCGGTCAGCGCCTGCGTCATCGCCCGCACCGCCGCCACGTCCGAAGGACCGACCCGCGGCCCGGCCGCCCGCGCCACCTGCGAGTCCGGCACGGAGATCAGCCAGTCCCTGCTCGGCTCGACGAGCGCCGACGACGCGACGGACGAACCGGAGAGAAAGTCCCTGCGCCCCACGTCACTTCGCCACAGCTCGCACACCTGCTCAATGGCGCCGAGCACGGTGGGCGAGAACTGGAGCCCGACACCGGAGGCGAGGTTCTTCCCGTTGGCCATCCCGATCTCGTCGATGGTCACCGTGCGCCCGAGCTTGCGTCCCAGCGCCTCCGCGATGATCCCCGGCGCCCGGCCACGCGGCTGCTGCCCACGCAGCCAACGCGCCACGGACGTCTTGTCGTAGCGCAGATCGAGCCCGTGCTCCGCACCGCACATGTTGACCCGGCGCGCGAGCCCCGCGTTCGAACAGCCCGCTTCCTGAATGAGCGCCTGCAGCCGTTCATTGGGCTGTCGCGCTACGAGAGGCCGTGCGGCCATGACGTACCCCCTGCTGTGCCCGTCCGGGTGTCCGACTGCCGGTCAACAGCCGGTCGTTGGATCATCACTGCCCTGAGTGGAAACGGAAGATGCACCACAAACGGGTGCCAAACACACGCCCGTGTGACGCCGGCCCGCCGCGCTGCCGTTCTCGTTACCTCTCCCGCACTACCCAGGACCCGCGGCCTCCTCGCCCGCGCGCCCCCACCCATGCACCCATGCGCCCCACATGCGGGAACGATGCCCCCGACCCGCCCGTACGTGCGCCCGTAACCCTCCGTGGCGGCGAGAGTTGAGAACGACGTGGAAGAGACCATCGCAGGCACCTCGGACGTCAGCACACCCGTCACCCCCGCCGGGCAGATCCCGCAGCAGCGCGGCGACTCGCTCCTCGACACCGCAGTCCGCTACGCGGAAGAGCGGCACTGGGACGTGTTCCCGGGCACCTGGCTGGAGAACGGCGACGGCGTCCAGCGCTGCTCGTGCGGCTCCCCCCAGTGCCCCGCCCCCGGCGCACACCCCGCCCGCCCCGACTGGGCCACGCAGGCGACCGGCAGCGCGACCGTGGCCCGCCGGCTCTGGTCGAAACAGCCGACCGCGTCGATCCTCCTCCCCACGGGCCGCACCTTCGACGCGATCGACGTGCCGGAGACCGCCGGGTTCCTCGCCCTCGCCCGCATGGAGCGGATGGAACTCACCCTCGGCCCCGTGACCTGCACCCCGGACCGCCGCATGCAGTTCTTCGTGCTCCCCGGCGCGACCGTCAAGGTCCCCGACCTCGTACGGAAGCTGGGCTGGCCCGCGGCCTCCCTCGACCTGCTCACGCTCGGCGAGGGCCAGTACGTCGCCGCTCCCCCGACCCGCTTCGGCAGCAAGGGCGCCGCCCAGTGGGCCTGCCGCCCGACCGCCGCGAACCGCTGGCTCCCGGACGCGGAAGAACTCATCTCCCCGCTGGCGTACGCATGCGGGCGCGAAGGCCACCGCGGCTAGGGCCCAGCACCTCCCCGTGGCCCGCCCTCGGCCGACGTATCGTGCCCGGACGGACGAAGACGACGAAGGGCGGGCACAGTTGACCTCGGCCGAGGAAACCGCAGCCGTACGCGTACACGACCTATGGAAGTCGTTCGGGCAGCAGACCGCCGTGGCCGGCATCGAACTCGCACTGCCCGCGGGCCGGTTCATCGGCCTCGTCGGGCCGAACGGGGCGGGCAAGACCACCACGCTGTCCATGGTCACCGGCCTGCTCCGCCCCGACCGGGGCACCGTGTACGTCGCCGGTCACGACGTCTGGGCCGACCCCGCCGAGGTCAAGGCACGCATCGGCGTCCTCCCCGAGGGCCTGCGCCTCTTCGAACGCCTCTCCGGCCACGAACTCCTCGCGTACACCGGCCGCTTGCGCGGACTGCCGGGAGCGGAGGTCGACAAGCGCGCGGACCAGCTGCTCGACGTCCTCGACCTGGCCGGGGCCCGCAACAAACTCGTCGTCGACTACTCGACCGGCATGCGCAAGAAGATCGGCCTCGCCGCCGCCCTCCTCCACAACCCCGAAGTCCTGTTCCTCGACGAACCGTTCGAGGGCGTCGACCCGGTCTCGGCCCAGACCATCCGCGGCGTCCTGGAACGCTACACACGCTCCGGCGCGACGGTCGTCTTCTCCTCCCACGTCATGGAACTGGTCGAGTCACTCTGCGACTGGGTCGCGGTCATGGCAGCAGGCCGCATCCGCGCACAGGGCCCCCTGACGGAGGTACGCGGCGACGCGACGTCCTTGCAGGAGGCATTCCTGAATCTGGTGGGAGCGAGCGGGAAGGACAGCGGCGGAACACTGGACTGGCTGGGCAACGTTCAAGCCCCGCTCTTGGACGAGAGCCCGCGGGGTCCGGGCCAGAGCCCCGAGACCGCAACCCCGCCGCGGCGCAACGACACCGGGCGGCACCCATGACCACGGTATTGGTCCAGCTCAAACTCGCGCTGCTGCGCAACGGCCTCCGCCAATCCGCCGGCCGGCGAGCCGCCTACATCGCCTCCCTCCTCGCGGCAGCCCTTGTCGCCGCACTCCAACTCCTCGGCCTGATCCTCCTCCACGGCAACGCGCACGCCGCAACGATCGGCATCCCCCTCACCACCCTCCTCGCCCTCGGCTGGGCGGTCCTCCCGCTCTTCTTCCCCAGCGGCGACGAGACCCTCGACCCCACCCGCCTCGCGATGCTCCCGCTGCGCCCCGACCCGCTCGTCCGCGGCCTCCTCGTGGCGTCACTGGTCGGCATCGGCCCGCTCTTCACGCTCTGCCTCGCGTTCGGCGCCGCGTACGCGGTGGCCCACGGAGCGGCGGGTGCGGTGGTCGCGGTGCTCGCGGTCCCGCTCACCGTCCTCACCTGCGTCGCCCTCGCCAGGACCGTGGCCGCGGCCAACATCCGCCTCCTCACCAGCCGCAAGGGCCGCGACCTCGCCGTCCTGAGCGGGCTCGTCATCGCCGTCGGCGCGCAGCTGGTCAACTTCGGGGTGCAGCGGCTCGGCGCGGCGGGCGGGGTCGACGCGCTCGACCCGGTGGCGAAGGTCCTGGGCTGGATCCCCCCGGCATCGGCGATCGCCGCGGTCGACGCGGCGAGCAAGGCGTCGTACGGAACGGCCCTGGCCCAACTCGCCCTCTGCGCAGCGGCCCTGCTGACACTCCTGACCCTCTGGCGACGCGCCCTCACCCGCCTGATGACCGCGCCGGACGGCTCCACGATCGAAGCGGCGAGCCCCGGCCGCCGCCGCACCCGCGCGGGCGCCCGGCTGCTCCCGGAGGGCCGCACCGGCACGGTCATGGAGCGCAGCCTGCGCTACGTGTGGCGCGACCCGAAGACCAAGGCCGCCTGGGTCACATCCCTCGCGATCGGCCTGATCGTCCCCGTCTTCAACGCCCTCCAGGGCACCGGCACCGTCTACTTCGCGTGCTTCGCCTCCGGGATGCTCGGCATCCAGATGTACAACCAGTTCGGCCAGGACACCTCGGCGTTCTGGATGGTGGCGATGACGATCGCGTCACCGAAGGACGCCTACACCGAACTACGCGCGCGTGCGTACGCGCTGCTCCTGATCACCCTCCCGTACGCGACGCTCGTCACCGTCGTCACGACGGCCATGCTGGACGCCTGGCCCGACCTCCCCGAGGTCCTCGGCCTCTCCTACGCCCTGCTCGGCGCGATGCTCGCCACCGGCGCGTGGACCTCGGCGCGCTTCCCGTACTCGATCCCGCAGGAGGGCTACAAGAACGTCGCACCGGGCCAGGCGGGCCTGGCCTGGATCTCCATCTTCGGCGGCATGGTCGCGGCGGCCCTGCTGTGCACCCCGGTCCTGGCCCTCACCATCACCCTGCACGCGACGGACTCGGCCTCCTGGACGTGGATCCTGCTCCCGATCGGAGCGGCCTACGGAGCGGCGGCGACGGTCCTGGGCCTGCGCCTGGCGGCCCCGCGCACGGCCGATCGCCTGCCGGAGATCCTGCTGGCGGTCAGCAAGGGCTGAGCCCCTGCGGTCCCGCAGAACGCAGACGACCCGCGAGCCGTGGTTCCTCCCGTACGAGACGGTCGGAAGCCGGCCGGACATACCGGCGGCTCGCGGGTCGGGCGACTGCTTGGGATTGGGCCGGCTGCGCACACATATCGCGCGCTGGTCCGGCGCCGAATTCGAAATGCGACGTCGGGCCGCTAGCCCGCAGTCACCTCACGCGTCCGGGATTCATACATCTGCCGAACCACCTCCCTTCGATGTGTCTCCCACCATAGGAAGGTCCCTCGCACCCTTCAACCGGTTTTACGCGACCTTGAGGAGGCCCGGGGTCACGCCCCCGCCGTCCCGTCGATCGCCTCGCGCAGGAGGTCCGCGTGGCCGTTGTGGCGGGCGTATTCCTCGATCAGGTGGGTCAGGATCCAGCGGAGGGAGACCTTGGGGTCGCCGGTGAAGGCGGCTTCCTGGGGGGAGAGGGTGCCGGTGGCGTCGAGGGGTGCGGTTGCGGTGAGTTCGCGGGAGCGGGCGATCTCCGTGCGCCATTGGGCGAGGGCGTCGGGCAGGGTGCGGGATGCGGTGAGGGTGAAGGCGTCCGGGCCTGCTGTTTCGTGGACCGGCGGGGTGGCGGGGGCGCCTGCGAAGACTCGCTGGAACCAGTTGCGTTCGACCTCCGCCAGGTGTTGGACGAGGCCGAGGAGGGTGAGTGAGGACGAGGGGATCGCACGCGCGCGTGCCTGTGTGTCCGTCAGGTTCGCGCACTTGATGGCGAGCGTCTCGCGGTGGAAGTCCAACCAACCGTCGAGGGTGGCGCGTTCGTCGGCGGTCGGCGGCGGGACGGGGCGACCGTCGGGCAGAGTCGTCATGCGTTGCATGCTGGTTGTATGTGCTCTTGGGTTTCTCCGAACTTGCCTGAAGTCCGTGTGGGATGCGTCACGTTCGAGTTGAATGATCTGGAGCGGTACGAGGAATTCGTCGCGCCGACACAGCCTGCAGGGGGTTCCAGGTGAGTGCTTCCCGGCGTAGTGGGACCACTGATGAGCTCGGGCCCGAGGAGCCGGAGCCGGACGGGGCCGATCTGCTGGCCGCGTTGTTGGACGGCATGGACGCCGCGTTGTGCGCCTTCGACGCCGATGGGGTCGTGACCCATTGGAACCGGGAGGCCGAGCGGGTGCTCGGCTGGTCGGCCGAGGAGGCCGTGGGGCGGCACGGGTTCGCGGGATGGGCCGTGCGGTCGGCGGACGCGGAGGAGGTGCAGGGGCGGTTGCTGGCCTCGATGCATGCTCCGGGGCGGCAGGTGAACGAGTTCGCGTTGCTCACCAAGGACGGTGGTCGGGTGCTCGTGCGGACGCAGTCCGCCGCCGTGCGGGGGGCCGACGGAAAGCCCGCCGGGGTGTACTGCGCCTTCAGTGAGGTGCACGCGCAGATCGATCTGGAGCGGTCCATCGCGCTGAGCGAGGCGCTGTTCGAGGACGCCGCGTGGGGTGTCGTACTGGTCGACGCGGATCTGCGGCCCGCCGTGATGAACGGGCACGCCGCGCGGGCCATGGGGACCGGGCGCACCGCCGCGCTGGGCCGGCCCCTCGGGGATCTGGTCGGGCAGGGCGTGGAGGAGCTGGAGAGCGCGCTCGCGCATGTGCTCGCCGAGGGCCCGCCGCCGTCTCCGACGGAGGTGTGGGTGACGCTGCGGCGGCCGGGCGAGGGGGCGGGGCGTACCGAGCGCCGGTGCTGGCGCAGCGGTTTCGTACGGCTGGCGTCGCCGCTCGCGGAGGAGCCGGTGCCGCTGGGGGTCGGGTGGCTGTTCCAGGACGTGACGGAGGCCAAGCAGAACGAGCAGGAGGCGGCGCAGCTCCGGTTCCGGTCGCAGCAGTTGCACCGCGCGGCGCGGGCCGCCGCCGAGTGCGAGAACCCGGCCGAGGCGGCGACCGTGCATCTGGATTTCGCGCTCGCCGGGTTCGCGGATCACGCGGTGATCGACCTGGTGGCGAGCGAGGAGCCGCTGCGTCTCGTGCGGGCGGCGGCCACGCCTTCCGGAGCGCCGGGGCCGAGCCTGCTGGTGTCGCGGGGCGCCCTGCCGGTGCGGTACGCGGCGGGGCATCCGGCGTTGCAGTGCGTGGAGCGGACGGGGTCGGTGCGGGCCGCCGCGGAGGGGGGCACGGTGCGCGGGGACTGGGCCGCGGACCGGCAGTGGCCGGAGGGCACGGTGTACGCGTTGTGCGCGGTGCTGCGCAGCCGGGGTCGGACGGTCGGTGTGGTGACGTTTCTGCGGGGCGCCAGCCGGGTCGGGTTCGAGCGCGGGGACGCCGTGTACGCGGAGAGCGTGGCGGTGCGGATCGCCGGCGCGGTGGACCTGGCGTGGGCGCTGGCGGCGGACCGGTAGGGCCTGATCCGAACAAGCGGGCCCGGGCCTTCAGCGCCGGTAGTAGATCCGGTCCCCGTACTCCTCGAAGACCTTCGCGTTCCACTCCAGGCCGCCGTCGACGTTCCCGGAGCGCAGCAGTGGGGGCTGGATGCCGCGGTCGGCCAGGGTGGCGGCGCAGGTCGCGAGGGTCGCCTGCATGAGGGCGCTGGCGGTGACCGTGGAGGCGGGCGCGAAGGGGGTGTCGACGCCTTCGTGGGTGAGTTCGGCGTCGCCGATCGTGATCTTGGAGTCGAGGACGACGTCGCAGTGGTCGCGCAGGTAGCTGCCGGAGGCGTGGCGGGAGGTGGGGGCGTCGGGCCCGGTCGCGTACGACAGGGAGGTGACGCCGATGACCTTGATGCCCGCCGCGCGGGCGCTGAGGGCCATCTCCACGGGGAGCGAGTTGCGCCCGGACAGGGAGATGATGATCAGCGCGTCGCCCGCCCGCGCGGGGCTGGCCTCCAGGACCGCCGCCGCGAGCCCGTCGACCCGTTCGAGGGCGGAGCCGAGCGTCGCGGGCATGACGTCGATGCCGACGGTGCCGGGTACGGACAGCAGGTTCATCAGGGCGAGGCCGCCCGCCCGGTAGACGACGTCCTGCGCGGCGAGCCCGGAGTGGCCCGCGCCGAAGGCGAAGAGGCGGCCGCCGTCGGCGACGGTGTCGGCGAGGAGGGTGCCGGCGGCGCCGATGTTGTCGGCCTCCTCGTCGCGGATCCTGGTGAGGAGTCCGATGGAGGCGTCGAGGTACTGTGCGGCCGGCCTGCTCTCGCTCATCGGCGTGCCCCTTGGGTCCTGGTGAGTCGGGTCGGATCTCGGTGCTGCGTGGCGCTTTCGCGGATCACGGTGCGGTCTGGACCAGTGCTCTGTCAATACGGTTCCGGGCCCCTCCTGGCCCGTCGTTTCCCTGGCGCGTCACGGTTGTCAGCGGTATGCGTCAGAATTGAGTTCTGGGTTCCAGGGCCAGCGCACACGCTGCGCGGTCAGCCAGCGGAGCTGTCGCGAAGCTAGAGAGCTACACGAGGGGCACGTATGTCCGGACTGATCGACACCACAGAGATGTACCTCCGCACCATCCTTGAGCTGGAGGAGGAAGGTGTGGTCCCCATGCGCGCCCGGATCGCCGAGCGGCTCGACCAGAGCGGGCCGACGGTGAGCCAGACCGTGGCCCGCATGGAGCGGGACGGCCTGGTCGCGGTGGCCGCCGACCGGCACCTGGAGCTGACCGACGAGGGCCGGCGCCTCGCGACGCGCGTGATGCGCAAGCACCGGCTCGCGGAGTGTCTGCTCGTGGACGTGATCGGCCTGGAGTGGGAGCAGGTGCACGCGGAGGCCTGTCGCTGGGAGCACGTGATGAGCGAGGCGGTGGAGCGCCGCGTGCTCGAGCTGCTGAGGCACCCGACGGAGTCGCCGTACGGGAACCCGATCCCGGGCCTGGAGGAGCTGGGCGAGAAGGACGGGGCGAACCCGTTCCTGGACGAGGGGATGGTCTCGCTGTCCGACCTCGACCCGGGCGTCGACGGCAAGACGGTCGTGGTGCGCCGCATCGGCGAGCCGATCCAGACGGACGCGCAGCTGATGTACACGCTGCGCCGGGCGGGTGTGCAGCCCGGTTCGGTGGTCAGCGTGACGCAGTCGCCGGGCGGGGTACTCGTCGGCAGCAGCGGTGAGGCGGCGGAGCTGGAGGCGGAGATCGCCTCGCACGTCTTCGTGGCGAAGCGCTGAGCCGAGCGGCCGCCTGTGGGCCTGGCGTCAACTTCCGTGTCGTGCGGTTAAGTTGACTTGTATCCGCACATGCTGCACTTCCGCGCAGAAAACAAGATTCACTGTGCGGAACCGCAGCGATCGGACGCCCGGCGTGCAAGGCTGTCGCGTGAGGCATATGACCAGAGGGGGCCGTATGGACCGGCCGATCGAGGCGCGACGGGCCTGGGGGGCGCGGGGTGCGCGGGAGGCGGCGGCGAACGCCGCACCACATACAGAGGGCCCCGGCGCCTTGCGGCGCCGGGGCCTGTCCTCCCCTGTTCCGACCCGGAGCCCCGAGCTCCCAGGGTCGATCCCCTCGGACCGTTTTCCCCGAGCGGTCCGCCTCCCGCTGAAGAGATCCCCTCGACAGCGCCGGTCATTCCTTGAGTTCTGTCACTCAAATGAGGGGTGTTGTCGGAGAGCACCGCGCTTTCGAAAACAGGTTCGATAGCGTGCGCGGGTACGCGACTGCAGGCGCGACCACGAGGGGGTGCCAGGGCCTATGGCACGGCGCATCGACGTGACCGGAGCAGGCGGGATCCACCTGGCTGCCTGGGAGTTCGCCGACCCGCCCAAGACGGGCGAGGTCGGACACAATCCCGGAGTTCTGCTGCTGCACGGGCTGATGGGGCGGGCGTCCCACTGGGCGGGGACGACGCGCTGGCTGGCCGAGCGACATCGCGCGGTCGCCCTCGACCAGCGCGGGCACGGGCAGAGCGACAAGCCGCCGGAGGGCCCGTTCGACCGGGAGGCGTACGTCCTGGACGCGGAGGCGGCGCTCGTCCAGCTGGGCCTTGAACCGGCCGTCCTCATCGGGCACTCCATGGGAGCGCTCACGGCGTGGCAGCTCGCCGCCCGCCGGCCCGATCTCGTGCGCGGCCTGGTCATCTGCGACATGCGGGCCTCCGCGCTCGGGGCGGCCTCCCAGCGGGAGTGGGAGGACTGGTTCAAGGCGTGGCCGCTGCCGTTCGCGACGCTCGCGGACGTACGGAAGTGGTTCGGGGAGGACGACCCCTGGGTCGAGCGGCCCAATCCGGCGCGCGGGGAGTTCTACGCCGAGGTGATGACGGAGACGGCGGACGGCTGGCGGCCGGTGTTCTCGCGGCGGCAGATGCTGGAGGCGCGGTCGACGTGGGTGTACGACGCGCACTGGGAGGAGCTGGCGGCGGTGCAGTGCCCGGCGCTTGTGCTGCGCGGGCTTGATGGGGAGTTGGGGCGGGCGGAGGCGCAGGAGATGGTGCGGGTGCTGCCGCGGGGGGTGTACGCGGAGGTGAGCGATGCGGGGCATCTTGTGCATTACGACCAGCCGGAGGCGTGGCGCTCCGCGATTGAGCCGTTCCTTGACGGGGTCCTGGCGGAGCTGTGACCGGGGGGGCGGGGTTGACGTCTCGGGGCTCTGCCCCGGACCCCGCGCCTCAATCGCCGGCGGGGCTTGATTTGGTCACGGGCTCAGCCGCTCCACCAGCCATGTTGGCGTCGGCCCGGGCTCTCGGACGTAGCGCAGGCGGTCGTGGAGGCGGTTTTCGCGGCCTTGCCAGAATTCGATGGTCTGCGGCGTGACGCGGTAGCCGCCCCAGTGCGGTGGCACCGGGACCGCGGTGCCCTGCGGGTGGCGCGCAGCCAGCTCCGCGTAGCGCGCGTCGAGGTCCTCCCGCGAGGCGACCACGGACGACTGCGCGCTGGCCCACGCGCCCAACTGGGAGCCGTGCGGGCGCGTGTGGAAGTACGCCTCCGTCTCGGCCCGCGACGTGCGCTCCGCCGTCCCGGTCACCAGGATCTGGCGCCCCATCGGATGCCAGGGGAAGAGCAGCGCGACGTGCGGGTTGGCGGAGAGGTCCCGCGCCTTGCGGGAGCCGTAGTTGGTGTAGAAGACGAAGCCCGCGTCGTCGTACGACTTGAGCAGCACCGTGCGGGAGCTGGGCCGGCCCTCGGCGTCGGCGGTGGAGACGACCATGGCGTTGGGCTCGGGCAGCGGGGAGCCCGGAGCCGCCGCCTGTTTGAACCAGCGCGTGAACTGTTCCATCGGGTGCAGGGCGAGGTCCCCCTCCAGCAGGCCGCCGTCCTGGGCGCGGTACTGCTCGCGCATGTCGGCGAGGTCGAGTTCGGGATCGTCGTGGGCGCTCACGGCGTCATCCTGCCGGACGGACGGGCACGGACGCACCCAGGGTGAATCATGGCACTGAGTGCCGCGAGCCCTCGCCAACTGTGGCACCGAGGGTTATCTTCCAGGGACCGCAACGGTTCAGCCGCCTGCCGTATGGGGCATCACGGGTGTACCCCACCCCGACCCGCCCACGCATCCAGAGGAGCCGCCCGATGTCCGACCTGACCCCCGGCTTTGTTCCAGGCCTCGAAGGTGTCGTCGCGTTCGAGACCGAGATCGCCGAACCGGACAAGGAAGGCGGCGCCCTGCGCTATCGCGGCGTCGACATCGAGGATCTGGTCGGCCACGTGTCGTTCGGGAATGTCTGGGGGCTGCTGGTCGACGGCGCCTTCAATCCGGGCCTGCCGCCGGCCGAGCCGTTCCCGATCCCCGTCCACTCCGGTGACATCCGTGTCGACGTGCAGTCGGCGCTCGCCATGCTGGCCCCCGTGTGGGGTCTGAAGCCGCTGCTGGACATCGATGAGCGAACGGCCCGGGACGACCTCGCGCGCGCCGCCGTCATGGCGCTGTCGTACGTCGCGCAGTCCGCGCGCGGGCAGGGTCTTCCGATGGTGCCGCAGCGGGAGATCGACAAGGCGGACACCGTCGTCGAGCGGTTCATGAGGCGCTGGCGCGGGGAGCCGGACCCGAAGCATGTCGCGGCCGTCGACGCGTACTGGACGTCGGCCGCCGAGCACGGCATGAACGCCTCTACGTTCACGGCCCGGGTCATCGCGTCCACCGGGGCCGATGTGGCGGCCGCGCTGTCCGGGGCCGTCGGGGCCATGTCGGGGCCGCTGCACGGCGGCGCCCCGTCCCGGGTCCTCGGCATGATCGAGGAGATCGAGCGGACCGGGGACGCGGACGCGTACGTGCGCCGGGCGCTCGACAAGGGTGAGCGGCTCATGGGCTTCGGGCACCGTGTGTACCGGGCGGAGGACCCGCGGGCGCGGGTGCTGCGGCGTACGGCGCGGGAACTGGGGGCGCCGAGGTTCGAGGTGGCCGAGGCTCTGGAGAAGGCGGCGTTGGCCGAGTTGCACGCGCGCAGGCCCGACCGCGTGCTGGCCACGAACGTGGAGTTCTGGGCGGCGATCGTGCTCGACTTCGCGGAGGTGCCGGCGCACATGTTCACGTCGATGTTCACGTGTGCGCGGACCGCCGGGTGGAGCGCGCACGTCCTTGAGCAGAAGCGGACGGGTCGGCTGGTCCGGCCTTCGGCGCGCTACACGGGGCCGGAGTCGCGGCCGCCGCGCGAGATCGAGGGTTACGCGGACATCGCTCGCTAGTCCGTGGCGCGCGGCGCCGTGGTCCAGGCCGTCCCATCGACACGCGGCACCGTGGTTGCCGCCTTGCCCACCCTGCCGCCCAAGGCGGCAGATTGCCCAAGGCGGGAGCGGCACCCCGCGAGGCCGATGCCCCCCGGAGGGGGCGGGTGGTGGGAGATGGGCGGCGGCAGGCGACTGCCTGCGGGGAGGCGGGACATTTCGGCCCCCTGGCCGGGTGGGCACTTCAAGCCCCGCCGGCGTTTGAGGCGCGGGGTCCGGGGCGGAGCCCCGATCCTTCAAGCCCCGCCGGCGATTGAGGCGCGGGGGCCCGGGGCGAAGCCGCGATCCTTCAAGCCCCGCCGGCGACTGAGGCGCGGGGGCCCGGGGCGAAGCCGCGATCCTTCAAGCCCCGCCGGCGACTGAGGCGCGGGGGCCCGGGGCGGAGCCCCGTGGCGTGGGGGGACGGGGGCGTCAGCCCAGGACCCGGTCCACCAGCACCCCCCACTCGCACACCACCCGCTCCCTCCGCACCCGGTCATCCGTGAGGAGATTCGCGAGGCCGAGGCCGCGGGCCATGTCGAGGAGGCCCTGGACGACCTCCCGGACCCCCGGCACCGACTCGTCCGCCCCCAACAGCTCCACCGCGATCCGGTGGGTCTCGCGGCCGACGCGGGCCTCCAACTCGGTCACCCGGCCCCCCAGTTGCGGCTCGTTCGACGCGGCCACCCACAGGTGCAGCGCCGCCCGGAACAGCGGCCCCGTGTAGAGGTCGACGAGGGCCTCGACCGCCTCCGCCCGCCCCTGCGGACGCAGCGCGCCCAGAGCGGTGGAGCGCTCCTCGGCGACGTACTCGACGGCCGCGGTGAACAGGTCCTCGCGGGTCGGGAAGTGGTGCTGGGCGGCACCCCGCGAGACGCCCGCGTACTCGGCGACGACGGAGACTGTGGACCCGGCCCAACCGTGCGCGGCGAGGCAGGCGACCGCGGACTCCAGGAGCCGTTGCCGCGTCACCCGCGAGCGGTCCTGCTTCGGCAGCGTCACAACACCCATGCGGCGTCCCGTCGTTCGAGAAAGGCGGTCATGCCCTCGCGGGCCTGCGCGGAGCCGAACAGCCGCGCGGACAGCGCCGTCAGAGACTCCGCGTCCCGGTCGAAGGCCTCCAGGACCTTAACCGTGAGCAGCCGCTTCGTCTCGGCCAGGGCCTCGGGGGACGCCTTCCGCAACCCTCCGAGCACCGGTTCCAATGCCGCGTCCACGTCGTCGCCCGCCACCGTGACCAGGCCGATCCGCGCCGCCTCCGCCGCGTCGAAGCGCTCGCCCGTCAGGTAGTAGCGGGCCACCGCGCGCGGGTCGAGGCGCGGCAGCAGCGGCATCGAGATCACGGCGGGCGCGACCCCGATGCGTACCTCGGTGAAGGCGAAGGACGACGCCGAGGAGGCCGCCGCCATGTCGCACGCGCCCAACAGGCCCAGGCCGCCCGCCCGTACGTGCCCGTCGACCCGCGCGACGACCGGCTTGCCGAGCTCCACGAGCTGCCGCAACAGCCCCACCAGCGCGTCCGGGTCCGGAGGGTCCCGCAGGTCGGCGCCCGCGCAGAAGGTGCCGCCGGTGTGGGTGAGGACGACGGCGCGTACGTCACGGTCCTTGTCCGCCTCCCGCAGCCGGTCCCCCAGCTCCCCGACGAGGGCCGCGGACAGGGCGTTGCGGTTGCCGGGCGAGTCGAGGGCGAGGGTGCTGACGCCGCGCTCGTGGGCGTGCGTCACCAGGTTCCCAACTGGCATCAGATCTCCCTGAGTTCGCGACGCAGGATCTTCCCGGAGGCCGCGCGCGGCACCCCTTCGATGAACGCGACGCGGCGGATCTTCTTGTACGGGGCGACACGTTCGGCGACGTACGTCAGCACGTCGGCCGCTCCGAGCGCGGGGTCGGCGCGCACGACGAACGCCTTCGGCACCTCGTTGCCGTCGTCGTCGGGGACGCCGATGACCGCCGCGTCGGCGATGCCCTCGTGGGTGAGGAGCACCGCCTCCAGGTCGGCGGGGGCGACCTGGAAGCCCTTGTACTTGATGAGTTCCTTGACGCGGTCGACGACGAACAGCCAGCCGTCCTCGTCGACGTGCCCGACGTCCCCTGTGTGCAGCCAGCCGTCGGGGTCGATCATGTCGGCGGTGGCGTCGGGGCGGCCGAGGTAGCCCTTCATGACCTGCGGCCCGCGGATCAGGACCTCGCCGGGCTCGCCGGGCGCCACGTCCTTCGCCGGGTCGTCGAGGGACACGATCCGCATCTCGGTGGACGGTACGAGCCGGCCGACGGCGCCCGGCGGGGGATTCTTCGCGTCGTACGGGACGACGTGCGTGCCGGGTGAGAGTTCCGTCATGCCGTAGGCCTGGCCGACGGGCGGCAGGCCGAGGCGGCTCCCGCAGGCGCGGGCGAGTTCGCCGTCGAGGGGCGCGGCAGCGCTGATGACGTGCCGCAGCGACGACAGGTCGTAGCCCTCCACGGCCGGGTGCTTGGCGAGGGCGAGGACGATCGGCGGGGCGACGTACAGGTGGGTGATGCGGTGTTTCTCGATCGCCGCGAGGAACGTGTCGAGGTCGAAGCGGGGCAGGACGACGACGGTGGAGCCCTGCCGCAGCGGGCCGTTCATCAGCGCCGTGAGGCCGTAGATGTGGAAGAAGGGCAGGACGGCGAGGATGCGGTCGCCGGGTCCTGTCGGGAGGACGGGCTGGAGCTGGGCGAGGTTCGTGGCGATGTTGCGGTGCGTGAGCATGACGCCCTTGGGCGTCCCGGTGGTGCCGGACGAGTACGGGAGGGCGGCCACGTCCTGGGCCGGGTCGATGGCGACGCGCGGCTCGGGCGCCTCGGTGCCGAGCATGTCCATCAGCGAGCGGTGGCCCGAGTCCCCCGCGGGGTCGCAGACGAATATCTCCCGTACGCCGCCCGCCAGTTCGGCCGCCGCGCGGGCCGCCTCGACGAACGGCGTGATGGTGACGATCCAGTCGGCGCCCGCGTCCCGCAACTGCCGGGCGAACTCCTGCGGCGTCGACAGCGGGTGCACGGTGGTCACGGAGGCGCCCGCGCGCGTGGCTCCGTAGAACGCCACCGGGTAGGCGATCGTGTTGGGGCTGTGCAGCGCCACCACGTCGCCCTTGCGCACGCCCGCGTCGGCGAGCCCCGCGGCCACCTTCCGGTGGAACCGATCGAGTCCGGCGTACGAGAGGGTGGTGCCGGCCACCCCGTCGACGAGGGCGGGGGCGTCGCCGCGGGCGGCCGCGCCCCCGAGCACGGCGTCGTGGATGGGCTCGTCGACGACCGCGACGTCCGCGTACTCACTCACGTACACCATGTCGAACTCCTCGCTGAAGAGCGGCAGTTGGGTTCGTGCGGCCTCAGTACGACTTGGGGAGACCCAAGCTCTGGTGGGACACGTAGTTGAGGATCATTTCCCGGCTGACCGGGGCGATGCGCGCCACCCGTGAGCCGACGATGAGCGAGGCGAGGCCGAACTCGCGGGTGAGGCCGTTGCCGCCGAGCGTGTGCACGGCCTGGTCGACGGCGCGCACACAGGCCTCGGCGGCGGCGTACTTGGCCATGTTGGCGGCCTCTCCGGCGCCGATGTCGTCGCCCGCGTCGTAGAGCCGGGCCGCCTTCTGCATCATCAGGCGGGCCAGCTCCAGCTCGATGTGGATCTGCGCGAGCGGATGGGCGACGGCCTGGTGGGAGCCGATGGGGGCCTGCCACACGGTGCGTTCCTTGGCGTACTCGACGGCCCGCTTCAGCGCGTACCTGCCCATGCCTATGGCGAAGGCGGCGGTCATGACGCGCTCCGGATTGAGCCCGGCGAAGAGCTGGAGCAGTCCTGCGTCCTCGTCACCCACGAGAGCGTCGGCGGGCAGCCGCACGTCGTCAAGGGTCAGTTCGAACTGCTTCTCCGGAGCCTGGAGTTCCATGTCGATCCGGCGCCGCCCGAAGCCGGGGGCGTCGCGGGGGACGATGAACAGGCAGGGCTTGAGCTTGCCGGTGCGGGCGTCGGAGGTGCGGCCGACGATCAGCGTCGCGTCCGCGATGTCGACGCCGGAGATGAAGACCTTCCGCCCATTCAGCACCCACGAGCCGTCGTCGTCCTTGCGGGCGGTGGTGGTGATGCGGTGCGAGTTGGATCCGGCGTCGGGTTCGGTGATGCCGAAGGCCATGGTGCGGCTGCCGTCGGCGAGGCCGGGGAGCCAGGCCCGCTTCTGCTCCTCGGTGCCGAAGCGGGAGATGACCGTGCCGCAGATCGCGGGCGATACGACCATCATCAGCAGCGGCGACCCGGCGGCCCCCAACTCCTCCAGAACGATGGAGAGTTCCGCTATTCCGCCGCCCCCTCCCCCGTACTCCTCGGGCAGGTTGACGCCGAGGTAGCCGAGCTTCGCGGCCTCCGCCCACAGCTCCTCCGGGTGCCCCTCGGCGGCGGTGACGCGGGCCATGTAGTCGCGGCCGAACCGCTTGCCGAGTGCGGCGACGGCGGCGCGCAGAGCCTGGTGCTCTTCGGTTTCGAGGACGGGAGCGGCGGGAGCGTTCACGACTGTTCCTCCTGGACTACGGCGAGCAGCGCGCCCACCTCGACCTGGCGGCCGACGGCGGCGTGCAGGGCGGTGAGCGTTCCGGAGGCGGGAGCGAGGATGCGGTGCTCCATCTTCATCGCCTCCAGCCAGATCAGGGGCTGCCCTGCGGTGACGGCGGCGCCTTCGGTCAGCCCTTCGGCGACGCGGACGACGGTGCCGGGCATGGGCGCGAGCAGGGAGCCGGGAGCCCGCTGCTCGCTGGGGTCGGTGAAGCGGGGCAGGGCGGCGAGGGCGGCGCCGTTGACGTGGACGCGGTCTCCGTAGGTGGCGACGGCGTACTTCCGCCGTACGCCGCCGACTTCGAGGACGACGCGGTCCGGTGCGGCGTGCACCACCCGCACTCCGTCGGCTTCGAGCCCTTCGCGGGTGTGCCGGTAGCGGACCTCGTGCTCGGTGCCGTCCGGTTCGGTGCGGTAGCGCCTCAGCTGGGGCTGCGAGGGCACGTTGCGGAAGCCGCCGAACCGGTGGTGGCGGGCGGTGGCCAGGGCGGCGGCGAGTGGCGCGTACGGGTCCGGGGCCGGGGCCGTCAGCTCGTCGAGATGGCGCTCGTAGAACCCGGTGTCCATGCGCCCGTCGGTGAACTCCGGGTGGCGCAGGGAGCGTACGAGCAGGTCCCGGTTGGTGACCGGGCCGTGCACCTCGGCGCGTTCCAGGGCCCCGGCGAGGGCGCGGACGGCGGCGGTGCGGGTGGGTGCGTGGGCGACGACCTTGGCGAGCATGGCGTCGTAGTGCACGCCGATGGTGTCGCCGTCGGTGTAACCGGTGTCGAGGCGGACGCTGCCGGGGACGGCGAGGCGGTGGAGCGTGCCGGTCTGCGGGGCGAAGGAGGCGGCGGGGTCCTCCGCGTAGAGGCGGGCCTCGACGGCGTGGCCGCGCGGGCTCGGGGGTTCGGGGTCGAGGGCCTCGCCCTCGGCGACCCGGAGCTGGAGCGCGACGAGGTCGATCCCGAACACGGCCTCGGTGACCGGGTGTTCCACCTGGAGGCGGGTGTTCATCTCCAGGAAGTGCGCGGTGTCGCCGTCCGCCACGAGGAACTCGACGGTTCCGGCGCCGATGTAGCCGGTGGCGCGCACGGCGTGCTCGGCCAGCTCGTACACGCGGGCCGTGACGTGTTCCGTGAGCCCTGGGGCGGGCGCCTCCTCGACGACCTTCTGGTGGCGTCGCTGGAGCGAGCAGTCGCGCGTGCCGAGCGTCCACACGGTGCCGTGCGCGTCGGCGAGCACCTGCACCTCGACGTGGCGCCCGCCCTGCACGTACGGCTCGACGAAGACCTCACCGTCACCGAAGGCGGAGAGCGCCTCGGCCCCGGCAGCAACGATCTCCTGAGCCAGGTCGCCGATTTCCCGAACGACCCGCATACCGCGCCCGCCACCACCAGCGGCAGCCTTGACCAGCACCGGAAGGTCACCGGCACCGATGTCGGTGAGCGGCGCGACGCCCATCAGCTCTTTGGCGCGCGTCTTGGACGCCATCGCCTCGATCGCCTCGGGCGGCGGCCCGATCCAGACGAGCCCGGCGTCGGTGACGGCGCGCGCGAACGCCGCGTTCTCGGAGAGGAAGCCGTAGCCGGGGTGGACGGCGTCGGCGCCCGCGTCGAGAGCGGCCTTCACGACGAGGTCGGCGCGCAGGTAGGTGTCGGCGGGCGTGGCGCCCGGGAGGCGTACGGCGAGGTCGGCCTCGCGGACGTGGAGGGCGTCGGCGTCCGGGTCCGAGTGCACGGCGACCGTACGGATACCGAGGTCACGGCAGGTGCGGAAGACGCGGCAGGCGATCTCGCCGCGGTTGGCCACAAGAATGGAACTGATCATGACGGGCCTCACATCCGGAAGACGCCGAAGCCGCCGCGGGCGCCCTCGTACGGTGCGGTGTGGATCGCGGACAGGCAGATGCCGAGGACGGTCCGGGTGTCGCGGGGGTCGATGACCCCGTCGTCGTAGAGCCGCCCGGACAGGAACATCGGCAGCGACTCGGCCTCGATCTGCTGCTCGACCATGGCGCGGAGCCCGGCGTCGGCCTCTTCGTCGTACGGCTGCCCCTTCGCGGTGGCGGACTGCCTGGCCACGATCGAGAGCACGCCCGCGAGCTGCTGCGGCCCCATGACGGCGGACTTGGCGCTGGGCCAGGCGAAGAGGAAACGGGGGTCGTAGGCGCGCCCGCACATGCCGTAGTGCCCGGCGCCGTAGGAGGCGCCCATCAGCACGGAGAGGTGCGGAACGCGCGAATTGGAGACGGCATTGATCATCATCGAGCCGTGTTTGATGATGCCGCCCTGCTCGTACTCCTTGCCGACCATGTAGCCGGTGGTGTTGTGGAGGAAGAGCAGCGGGATGTCGCGCTGGTTGGCGAGCTGGATGAACTGCGCGGCCTTCTGCGACTCCTCGCTGAAGAGAACGCCCTGGGCGTTGGCGAGAATGCCGACGGGGTATCCGTGAAGCTCGGCCCAACCGGTGACGAGCGACGCCCCGTACAGCGGCTTGAACTCGTCGAAGTCCGAGCCGTCGACGATCCGGGCGATGACCTCGCGCGGGTCGAACGGCTCCTTCAGATCGTCGGGGACGATGCCGAGGAGTTCCTCGGGGTCGTACGTCGGCGGGGCCGCCGGGGCCGGATCGGCGTGCGCCTTGCGGTGGTTGAGGCGGGCGACGACACGGCGGGCCCGGCGGATCGCGTCCTGCTCGTCGAGCGCGAAGTAGTCGGCGAGCCCGGAGGTGCGGGCGTGCATCTCGGCGCCGCCCAGCGACTCGTCGTCGCTCTTCTCGCCCGTCGCCATCTTGACCAGCGGCGGTCCGCCGAGGAAGACCTTCGCCTTCTCCTTCACCATGATCACGTGATCGGACATGCCGGGGATGTACGCGCCTCCGGCGGTGGAGTTGCCGAAGACGACGGCGACGGTGGGGATCCCGGCGGCCGAGAGCCGCGTGATGTCGCGGAAGATCCCGCCGCCGGGGATGAAGATCTCCTTCTGGGAGGGGAGATCGGCGCCGCCGGACTCGACGAGCGAGATCGCCGGGAGCCGGTTGGCGTGGGCGATCTCGTTGGCCCGCAGCGCCTTCTTCAGGGACCACGGGTTGCTGGCGCCGCCGCGCACGGTCGGGTCGTTGGCGGTGATCAGGCACTCGACGCCCTCGACGACGCCGATGCCGGTGACGAGCGAGCCGCCGACGGCGTAGTCGCTGCCCCAGGCGGCGAGGGGAGAGAGTTCGAGGAACGGGGTGTCGGGGTCGACGAGCAGCTCGATGCGCTCACGGGCGAGCAACTTGCCGCGCTTCCGGTGCCGTTCGACGTACTTCTCGCCGCCGCCTGCGACGGCCTTCGCGTGCTCGGTGTCGAGCGCCGTGAGTTTGCCGAGGAGGGCGGTGCGCCGGCCGGCGTAGTCGTCGGACCGGGTGTCCAGGGCGCTGGCCAGGGCGGTCACAGCAGTGCCTCCGGTATGTCGAGGTGGCGGGAGCGGAGCCATTCGGCGAGGCCCTTGCCCTGCGGGTCGAACCGGTGTTGTGCGGCGACGCCGTCGCCGAGGATGCCGGTGAGGTGGAAGTTGAGTGCGCGGAGGTGGGGAAGCGGGTGCCTTGTTACGGGCAATGGGCTTGCGGTTGCGGGGCTCTGCCCCGAGCCCCGCTGGCTCTCGTCCCAGAGCGGGGCTTGATTTGTCTCCGGTACGAGTTCACGGAAGCGCTCCACCGTCAGCGTGTGGACCAGCCACCGCCACGCCGCATCGCTCTCCACCCACACCCCCACATTCGCGTCGCCCCCCTTGTCCCCGCTGCGCGCGCCCGCGACCAGGCCGAGGGGTGCGCGGCGCGTCGGGCCCGGTGGGAGGGGTGGCGGGAGAGGTGGGTCGGCCACCGCCGCCAGGGGGCGCGCGGGGCCCGACGGTGCGGGGATCCGCCGCCGCTCCCCGTCCGGCAGCACCGCGACGTGCGGCACCTCCTCGCGCTCCACGTACGCCGCCTCGAACACGCCGTACGGGGAGCCCTTGCCGGGCGGCGCCGTGACGTGGAAGCCGGGGTAGGAGGCGAGGGCCAGTTCCACCGCGGCGCCGCTCAGCGCCCGCCCGACGGCCTCCTGGTTCTGGTCGCGCACGACGAGGCGGAGCAGCGCGCTCGCCGTCTCCTCGGTGTCGGCGTCGGGCCTGTCGGTGCGGGACAGCTCCCAACGGACGTGCGCAGGGGCCGACTTGGCGCCCCGCAGCGCGTCCTCCAGCTGCTCCCGCACCAGCTCCGCCTTGGCCTCGATGTCCAGGCCGGTGAGCACGAAGACGACCTCGTTCCGGTACCCGCCGAGCCGGTTGAGCCCGACCTTGAGGGTGGGCGGTGGGGCCTCGCCGCGTACGCCGTGGATGCGCACGCGGTCGGGCCCGTCCGGTTCCAGGCGGACGGTGTCGAGGCGGGCGGTGACGTCGGGACCGGCGTACCGGGCGCCCCCGGTCTCGTACAGGAGCTGTTCGGTGACGGTGCCGAGTTCGACGAAGCCGCCGGTGCCGGGGTGTTTGGTGATGACGGCGGAGCCGTCCTCGTGGATCTCGGCGAGGGGGAAGCCGGGGCGGCCCAACTGCCCTGCGCGGTCGGCGAACCGGGAGTAGTTCCCGCCGGTCGCCTGCGTCCCGCATTCGAGGACATGCCCGGCGACGACGGCCCCCGCGAGCCGGTCGTAATCGTCCCCCGCCCAGCCGAAGTGCCAGGCGGCGGGCCCGGTCACCAGCGCGGCGTCGGTGACACGCCCGGTGACCACGATGTCGGCGCCCGCGTCGAGGCAGGCGGTGATGCCGGAGCCGCCGAGGTAGGCGTTGGCGGTGAGGGCGCCGGGGAACCGGCCGGTGCCGAGCAGGTCGTCGCCCTCGACGTGGGCGACCCGCGCGTCGACGCCGAGCCGCCCCGCCAACTCCCGTATCTCCACGGCGAGTCCGGCCGGGTTGAGCCCACCGGCGTTGGCCACGAGGCGTACGCCCCGCTCGACGGCGAGCCCGAGGCAGTCCTCCAACTGCCGCAGGAACGTGCGGGCATAGCCGCGGTTCGGGTCCTTCAGGCGGTCGCGGCCGAGGATCAGCATGGTCAGCTCGGCGAGGTAGTCGCCGGTGAGGACGTCGAGTTCGCCGCCGGTCAGCATCTCCTTCATGGCGTCGAACCGGTCGCCGTAGAAGCCGGAGGCGTTGCCGACCCTCAGCGGGGGCCTGCTCATCGGGCCTCCTTCGGCGCGCGGCCCTTCCCTGGTGGCCCGGCGAAGGCCTGCGCGATGTCGAGCCAGCGGTCGGCGTCGGGGCCCTCTGCGCGTACGTCGAGGTCGGCGCGGTGCGCGCGCTGGGTGACGAGGAGGCAGAAGCCGACGGCGGTACCAGTGACCCGCTGCGCGGCATCCTCGGGACCGTAGGCCCACAACTCGCCGCTCGGTGCCACGAGTTCGACGCGGAACTCGTCGTCCGGAGCGGTGACCCCGTGCACGTCGAAGGCGAACCTCCGGGCGCGTACGCCGATCCGGGCGACGTGCCGGAGCCGGTCGCTGGGCGCCCGTACGACACCGAGCGCGTCGGCCACGTCCTGACCGTGCGCCCACGTCTCCATCAGCCGGCCGGTCGCCATGGAGGCGGCGGACATCGGCGGCCCGTACCAGGGGAACCGGGTCTTGTCGGCCGCGGCGGCCCGCAGCACCTTCTGCAACCGCTCGCGCCCCTCCCGCCAGCCGGCGAGCAGCGCGGCCGGGCCCTGGCGGACGCCGTCCTCGGCGCCTTCGTCGACGAAGGACTCCGGCGCCGCGATCGCCTTCTGTACCTCGCCCGCGAAGGCGTCGGCGTCGCTCATGGCGAGCAGGGCGGCGCGGTCGGTCCAGGCGAGATGGGCGATCTGGTGGGCGACGGTCCAGCGGGGTGCGGGTGTCGGGGCGGCCCACTGTGCCGGGCTCAACTCCCGTACGAGCTGGTCGAGTTCCTCGCTCTCGTCCCGCAAGTCCTCGAACACGGCGGACGGTTCGGACACGGTGCGCTCCCCTCCGGGCACGGCGGTGTGCGGCGTGCTCGGAGCATGGCAGGGGGCCAAGAAACAAGCAAGCGTGCTTGCATGGAAATCGAGCCGATCGGCGCGCGCGAAATAGCCGTATGGCCGCCCGAGTTCAAGATCCCCCATGTCACGGGCCTGTCCCGGCGGTGACGGCGGAACAGTCGTGTGTAACAGGCATGTACAAGGCGGCGGTCGGGCGGAACGATCCGCGGCCCGGGCGGGTCCTGATGATCAGTAACCCGAACCGACTACGGGTTACCGACCTACGACTCAAGGACGAAAACCATGCGTGCTCGCAAGCTCACCCTCGCCGCCGTCGCCCTCGCCGCGGGCCTCTCGCTCACCGCCTGCCAGGGCAACGAGGACTCCGCCGCCGGCACGAACGACGACTCGTCCGCCGCCTCCTCGTCCTCGTCGTCCTCCGGCGGCGACTCCCAGGCCTCCGGCAAGAACGCCTCGGACACCGGCGAGAAGACGGCCGCGGCGGACGCCGCCGAGGGCACCGGCCACGGGCAGATCAACACCGGCCCGTGCAAGACGGCGAACCTGGCGTTCGGCTCGGCGCACGGCATGGGCGAGGGCACGCTCATAGTCAGCATGAAGAACACCGGCGACGCCTGCTCGCTCAAGGGCTTCCCGGGCGTCGACCTCCGCTCCGAGGAGGCCTCCGGGCCGCTGAGCGCCCACCGCAGCAACCTCGCGTCGCCGAGCGTCGTCCTGGGCAACGGCGAGACGACCCGCTTCACCGTCCACTACCCGCCGAACACCTCCGGCGGCTCCGGCGTGGACGTCACGTCCCTCGACATCACGCCCCCGAACGAGACCCACTCCACGAACCTGAAGGTCGGCATCAACCTCCCGGTCTCCCCCGACACGGAGCTCAAGGTCACCGTCGACCCGGTCGGCACCGGCAAGCAGTGACGGCGCCCGTCACTCGTGCAGGACGACGGCGGGGTCCTTCTTCCGCCCCACCTGCGTCCGCACCGCACCCATGCTCGCCGCGATCACCAGGGTGATGGCCAGGACCTCCGCCCAGGCCAGGTCCTGGCTCAGGACGAGGAAGCCGGAGAGCGCCGCGACCGCCGGTTCGAGGCTCATCATCACCGCGAACGTGGACGCGGGAAGGCGGCGCAGGGCGACGAGTTCGAGGGTGTACGGGAGGACCGAGGACATGACCGCGACGGCCGCGCCGAGGCCGAGGGTCACCGGGTCGATCAGCTTCGGGCCCGCCGTCGCGATGCCGAGCGGCAGACAGAGCACCGCCGCGACCACCATCGCGAGCGCGAGCCCGTCGGCCTGCGGGAAGCGGCGGCCCGTGCGGGCACTGAAGATGATGTACGTCGCCCAGCAGGCGCCGGCCGCGACCGCGAAGCCCACACCGGCCAGGTTCAGACTGCCGAGCCCGCCCCCCGCCCCGCCGAGCAGGAACACGCCGCACAGCGCGAGCCCCGCCCACAGGACGTTGACGAGGCGGCGGGAGGCGAAGACGGAGAGGGCGAGCGGTCCGAGCACCTCGAAGGTGACCGCGATGCCGAGCGGGATCCGGGCCGCGGCCTGGTAGAAGAGCAGGTTCATGCCGCCCATGGCGATGCCGAAGGCGAGGACCGTGCCCCAGTCGGCGCGCGAGTGGCCGCGCAGCTTGGGGCGGCAGACGACGAGCATGACCACGGCCGCCACGACGAGGCGGAGGGTGACGACGCCGATCGCTCCGGCGCGCGGCATCAGGCTCACCGCGAGCGCCGCGCCGAACTGCACCGAGATGCACCCCGCGAGGACGAGGCCGACCGGGCCCAGCGAGCCGCGGCGGCGCGACGGCTCCGCGCCCGTGCTCGCGGTCACGGCCGGGGCGACATCGTGCGCCACGGCCACGGGTTCGGTCTGCGGGCCGCTCACGGTCCACCCCTCTCTGAGTGCCATGCGATTCTCTGACGTGCACTGCGACGAGCAGTGCAATGTATTAGACGCTACAGGCCATCCTGATGAACGGGGAGGCCGAGGTAACGCTTCACGCTAGATCCGCCCGGCATGCCCCGTGAAATGCGCAATGCGCCCCCGTTATGCTCCACGCACATGACCAGGGAACCGGAGCTGCGCCACCTGCGCTGTTTCCTCGCGATCGCCGAGGAGCGCAGCGTCACCCGCGCCGCCGTCCGGCTGCGCCTCACCCAGCCCGTCGTCTCGCGCACGCTCGCGGCCCTGGAGGACGCGCTCGGCGTGCGGCTCGTCGACCGCTCCACCCACCACCTCGACCTCACCCCCGAGGGCCACTCGTTCCACGAGAAGGCGGCCGTCGCCGTCACCGCGTTCGAGGACGCGCTCGCCGCCGCCCGGACCCCGCACCGCCCGCTGCGCCTCGGCCACGCCTGGTCGGCCGCGGGCGCGTTCACCACACCGCTGCTGCGCCGCTGGCGCCAGGCCCACCCGGACGTACCGCTGGAACTGCTGCGCATCGACGACCGCACGGCGGGCCTCGCCCGCGGCGCCGTCGACCTCGCCGTGCTGCGCGGCCCGGTCGAGACGCCCGGCCTGATCACCGAGCTGCTGCACGAGGAGGCGCGGGTCGCCGCGGTGCCATCGGACGGCGCGCTCGCCCGCCGCCCGCGCCTGGCACTCGCCGATCTCAGCGGCCAGGTGATCGCCCTGAACACCGTCTCCGGCACGACCTCCCTCGCCCTGTGGCCACCCGCCGTCCGGCCCACCGCGAGCCTCACCGTCGCCAATACCGACGACTGGCTCGCCGCGATCGCCGCGGAACGGGCGGTGGGCGTGACCTCGGCGGCGACCGCGGACCTGCACCCGCACCCCGGCGTCAGCTACGTGCCCCTCACGGACGCCCCCGACCTCCCCGTCCTGCTGGCCCGCCGCCAGGGCCCCGGCCACCCGGCGGCCCTGGCCCTGATCGCACTGGCCCACGAGATCGCGGGCCCGTAGCCGCAACGGTGGGCGAGACGGGGCATCTCACCCACCGAACACCTTGCGGTCGGCGAAACCCCACCGGCTACCCTCCATTTCGTGGCTGAGATCCAGATTCCCGCTGACATCAAGCCCGCCGACGGACGTTTCGGCGCTGGCCCCTCCAAGGTGCGTACGGAGGCGTTGGACGCCCTGGCCGCCACCGGTACCTCCCTCATGGGCACCTCACACCGCCAGGCGCCCGTGAAGAACCTCGTCGGTCGCGTACGCGACGGCGTCAAGGACCTCTTCTCCCTCCCCGAGGGCTACGAGGTCATCCTCGGCAACGGCGGCTCCACCGCGTTCTGGGACGTGGCGACGCACGGCCTGATCGAGAACAAGTCGCAGCACCTGAACTTCGGCGAGTTCTCCTCCAAGTTCGCGAAGGCCTCGAAGCTCGCCCCCTGGCTGGCCGAGCCGACCGTCATCGCCTCCGACCCGGGCACGCACCCGGAGCCGGTCGCCGAGGCCGGTGTCGACGTCTACGGCCTGACCCACAACGAGACCTCGACCGGCGTCGCGGCGCCGATCAAGCGCGTGGCCGGTGCGGATTCCGGTTCGCTCGTCCTCGTGGACGCCACCTCCGGCGCCGGCGGCCTCCCCGTCGACGTCTCCGAGACCGACGTCTACTACTTCGCCCCGCAGAAGTCCTTCGCCTCCGACGGCGGCCTGTGGATCGGCATCTTCTCCCCCGCCGCGATCGAGCGCGCCGAGCGCATCCACGCGTCCGGCCGCCACGTCCCGGAGTTCTTCTCGCTGCCGACGGCGATCGACAACTCCCGCAAGAACCAGACGTACAACACCCCGGCGCTCTCCACGCTCTTCCTGCTCGCCGAGCAGCTGGACTGGATCAACGGCCAGGGCGGCCTCGCCTGGTCCACGGCCCGCACGAAGGACTCGTCCTCGCGTCTGTACTCGTGGGCCGAGGAGTCGAAGCACGCGACGCCGTTCGTCACCGACGCGGCGAAGCGCTCGCAGGTCATCGGCACGATCGACTTCGACGACAGCATCGACGCGGCGGCCGTCGCCAAGGTGCTGCGCGCCAACGGCATCGTCGACACGGAGCCCTACCGCAAGCTGGGCCGCAATCAGCTCCGCGTGGCGATGTTCCCGGCGATCGACCCGGCCGACGTCCAGGCACTCACCGCGTGCATCGACCACGTCATCGGCCAACTCTGACCCACCCGGCGTTACGGCCTCGGGGCTCCGCCCCGAACCCCGCGCCTCAATCGCCGGCGGGGCTTGATAATTCAAGCCCCGCCGGCGCTTGATTCATTCACCCCCGCGGCCGATTGAGCCGATCAGCCTCCGCGCCGGTTGAGCCATTTAAGCCCCTGCGGCGATTGAGCAGCGGGGTCCGGGGCGGAGCCCCGTGACCGCAACCACGGTGCCGGTCAACGGCTCAGCCGCTGGAACCGCCGGACGGCAAGCGGCACAAACACCACTGTAAGCACCACCGGCCACACCACAGCCATCAGTACCGCGTGCTGCTCAATCCACGATCCCCCCGCCCCGACCGGCGTCCCGAACAACTCCCGCGACGCCGCGACCGTCGAAGAGATCGGGTTCCACGCCGCGACCACCCCCAGCCAATCCGGCATCAGTTGCGGCGCGACGAAGATGCTGGAGATCATCGTCAGCGGGAAGGCGACCGCGAAAAGACCGCCCGCCGCCTCCGGGTTGGGAACCAGCAGACCGAGCCACACCCCCAGCCAGATCAGCGCGAACCGCAGCCACAGCAGCAGCGCGAACGCGGCAAGCCCGCCCACGACCCCGCCGTCCGGGCGCCAGCCGATCGCCAGGGCCGTCAGCATCAGGATCGCCAACTCCGCGCAGGCGACCAGCAGATCCGTCACCCCGCGCCCCGACACCACCGCCGACGGCGCCATCGGCATCGAGCGGAACCGGTCGATGACCCCCTTCTCCGCGTCGTGCACCACGAGCGTCGCCGTGTTGATGAAGCCGAACGCCATCGTCATCGCGAACATCCCCGGCATCAGGAAGTCCCGGTAGTCCCCACCGCCCGGCACCACCATCGCGCTGCCGAAGACATACCCGTACAGCAGCACCGACAGGATCGGGAAGCCCAACTGCCAGGCGATGTTGACCGGTTGACGCTGGTAGTGCGTGAGCCCCCTGCGCACCACGTTCCAACAGTCGGCCACCGCCCAGTACACAGCCGTACCGCCACTCATCACGCGGCCCTCCCCGTCAGCTGAAGAAACACATCGTCGAGGCTCGGCCTGCGCAGCCCTATGTCCTCGACCGCCACGCCCTCGTCCTGGAGCGCCCGCGCCGCGTCCGTGAGCGCGGCGACCCGGTCGTCCACCGGCGCGTGCACCCGCAGCGCCTCCTCGTCGACAACCGGTTCGACGCCGCTCCTGGCGAGGATCTTCGCGGCGCGCGGCAGATCGACCGACTCCGCCACCACGACCTCGACCCGGTCACCGCCGAAGGACCGCTTGAGCCCCTCGGGGGTGTCATCGGCGATGGCCCGCCCCTGGTCGATGACGGTGATCCGCGAGGCCAGCCTGTCGGCCTCCTCCAGATACTGGGTGGTCAACAGCACGGTCGTGCCCGCCGCCACCAACTCCCTGACGCTCTCCCAGACCTCGCCACGGCCCCGCGGGTCGAGCCCGGTCGTCGGTTCGTCCAGGAACAGCACGTCCGGGGTGAGGATCATGGACGCTGCCAGGTCGAGCCGGCGCCGCATGCCGCCGCTGTACTCGCCGACGCCCTTGTCGCCCGCGTCCGCGAGCCCGAACTGGCCGAGCAGTTCGGCCGCCCGCGCCCTCGCCCGGCGTCCGCCGAGGTGGAAGAGCCGACCGAACATCTCCAGGTTCTGCCGCCCCGTGAGCACCTCGTCCACCGCCGCGTACTGACCGGTGAGCCCGATACGGCGGCGCACCTCACGCGCCCGGGAGGCCACGTCCACCCCGCCGACCTCGGCCCGGCCCCCGTCGAACCTCAGCAACGTACTGAGCACGCGCACGGCGGTCGTCTTGCCCGCCCCGTTCGGCCCGAGCAGGCCGTGCACCGTGCCGCGCCGCACCGTCAGGTCGAACCCGTCGAGCGCGTGCTTGCTTCCGTACCGCTTCACGAGCCCCTCGGCCCGCACCGCGTCATCGCGATCCCCGTCGGTCACGGCTCCTCCTCCGCCCGTCGCCATCGGAATACCCACCCCTCCACAAACTGAGTACGCCGTACCCAAATCAGAGTACATCGTACTCAGTTTTTCGCCAGAGGTTTACGCTGAGCCTCATGACCAGCGGCACCCAGGGCACGAACAGCAGCGCCGAGACCTCCGGCAGCGGCGACATCCGGCGCAGCATGGAGTTGCTGTGGGGCACGGGGGCACGGCCGAGCCGGGGGCCGAAGCCCACGCTCTCGCTCGACCGGATCGTCGAGGCCGCGGTCGAGGTCGCGGACGCCGAGGGGATCGGCGCCGTCTCGATGCGCCGGCTCGCCACCGACCTGGGCACCGGCACCATGTCGCTGTACCGGTACGTGCCCGGCAAGGCCGAGCTGCTCGACCTGATGCTCGACCGGGTGCAGACCCCGCACGAGGACCCGGCCGCACTCGGCGACGGGACGTGGCGGGACGCCGTCGCCACGATGGCCCGCGAGACCCTCGCGCTCTACCGGCGCCACCCCTGGCTGCTCCAGGTCAACCAGGCCCGGCCCGTGCTCGGCCCCGGCGCCCTGTCCGCCATGGAGAAGATGATGGCCCTCATCAAGCCCATGGGCCTTGCCGATCCGGAGCTGCTCTCCGTCCTGATCATGGTCGACGGGTATGTGTCGGGGGTCGCCCGCACCCGCATCTACGAGGAGGAGGCGGAGACGACGTCGGGCATGACGGACGCCGCGTTCTGGGCGGCGCAGAGCCCCACCCTGGAGGCCGCGATGGCCAGTGGGCACTACCCCGTGATGGCGTCCCTGTCCGAGGACACGTTCGCCTCCGGCTTCGACCACTTCGAGTTCGGGCTCCAGCGGATCCTGGACGGGCTCGACGTTCTCGTCGCGGCGCGCGCCAAGAGGTGACAGAACGCCGGAGCGGTGCGTCCATGGACGTATGACGACAGACAAGCCCGATCCGAGCCCCGCGCTCGCCCCGTTCGTCAAGCAGTACGCCGTCCTGCTCACCACTCACAAGAAGGACGGCACCGGCGTCGGCACCCCCGTGAACATCGCGGTCGAGGGCGACCACGCGTACATCCGGACCTTCGGCAAGGCCTGGAAGGTCAAGCGGATGCGCAACAACCCGGAGGTCGAGTTCGCGCCGTCCACCGTGCGCGGCGCGCCCACCGGCCCACCGATCAAGGGGCGGGTCCGGCTGCTCGACCAGGGCAGCGACGAGGCCCGGCACGCGGCCTCGCTGATCCGCCGCAAGTACCCGGTCCTGCACGGCTTCACGGTGCCGCTCACCCACAAGGTGCGGCGAGACCGGACGCTGCACTACGAAGTGCGCGTGCTGGGCGAGTAGTTCAGCGGTTCTTCGGGCGGCGGAGCAGCCTTCCGATTCCGAACAGCAGGATGAGGACGACGCCGGCACCGACCGCGCCGGCCTTGCCGGTGAAGGCGCTGCCGCCGCCATCTCCGCCCGAACCACCCTGATCGGAGGGCGAGTTCGAGCCGTCGCCGGAATCACCCGCGCCCTCGACCTCCACGGGCTCCACCTCGCTGCCCCGCCCTTCACTCCCGTACAGCAGGGTCTTTCCGTCCGGGGTATACGTCACCGACTCGCCCTGCGGCTGCATCGGCACGCTCAACTGGCCCTGCCGCTCGGGCTTCCCGCCGTTCCACTTGTACGAGACGCCGCCGAAGTAGCCGCGTACGGCGAGCTGTTTCCCGTCGGGCGAGAACGCGCCGTCCGTCGCCCACAGGTCGATGTCGGCGATGCGCCGGAAGGTGTTGGTGGCGGAGGCGTTCAGCGTGGCCGGGCCCTCGTACAGGCCGCCGCCGTCGTCGCCCTTCTCCACGATGTACACGCGGCCCGTCTTCGGATGGACCATCATCGCCTCGGCGTTGCGCGGGCCGTCCGCGTACTTCACGTCGTACTGCGTGGCCCGCACCGTCTGGTCGGCGAGCTTCTTCGGCTCGGGCAGCTTGTAGATCCACACGTGGTCCCACTTGCCGCCGAGGTTGTCGCCGATGTCGCCCACGTAGATGTTCCCGTCGGGCCCGATCGAGATCGCCTCGACGTCGCGCGGGGAGCCGACGCCGGTCATCGTGATCGTGGCGACCGTCTTCCCGGTACGGCCGTCGATCGCGTACAGGAACGCGCCGTCGTCGCTGTCGTTGTGCGTCCAGTAGACGCCGGGGTGGGCGCGCGAGGCGGCCAGGCCGCTGGACTCGGTGATCCGCGGGTCCTGGATCGTGAACCCGTCGGAGCCGACGGAACGGGAGTCGGCGACCGCGGGACCGGAAGCCGTGCCGAGAAGGAGGACTGCGGCGACCCCGGCCGCCCCCACATACGCACGCATGCCCCAAGCTTGCCAGGCGTGTTGGGGCTCACACGCATGCACCCGGCGTGATCGACGATGATGAGCGGATGCTCAGGTTCATGCCGGTCGGCGACTCGATGACCATTGGGAGCGCCGGGGAGCACACCTGGCGCCTGCGGTTCTGGCAGCACCTGCGCGCCCATGCGATCCCGCACACACTGGTCGGCCCCCGCACCGCCCTGCACGGCGACAGCCACGCGTACGCGGACCCGGACTTCCCGCAGCACCACCTCGCCGGGTGGGGCGAGGGCTGGCAGCACATGGCGCCCGCGATCGCGGAGGCGGTGACCGCCGCCCGCGCGGACGTCCTCCTCGTCTCGCTCGGCCTGATCGACCTCGGCTTCTACACCGACGCCGAGCAGACGGCGGAGAACATGCGCCGCTTCGTCGCCGGGGCCCGCCGCGCGAACCCGGCCGTCCGCATGGTCCTGCTCCCCGTGATCCCCAACGTCCGGGCCGAGACGGACGCCCCCTTCGCGGCGGAGGTCGCCCACTTCAACACCCTCCTGGCGAAGGCGGTCGCGGACCTGGACGAGCCGCGCTCGCCGCTCCTGCTGGCGTCCGTCCCCGACTCGTACGACATCCACCACGACACGTACGACGGCACCCACCCCAACGCCTCCGGCGAGCACAAGCTGGCGTCGGCCTTCGCGGACGCGCTGCATCAGGCGTGGGGGATCGGCGGGCCCTACGAAGCGTTGGACCCGCGCACGCTTGCCTAGAGCGCACTCCAGGTCGTTGGCTGTACACCCATGAAGTACACGCAGCTCGGACGCACGGGACTCAAGGTCAGCCGACTCGTCCTCGGCACCATGAACTTCGGTCCGCAGACCGACGAGGCCGACAGCCACGCCATCATGGACGCGGCGCAGGCCAGCGGTATCAATTACTTCGACACCGCGAACGTCTATGGGTGGGGCGAGAACAAGGGCCGCACCGAGGAGATCATCGGCACCTGGTTCGCCAAGGGCGGCGAGCGGCGCGACAAGACCGTGCTCGCCACCAAGGTGTTCGGGAACATGGGCGGCGAAGGGCCGGTCTGGCCCAATCACGACCGGCTCAGCGCGGTGAACATCCGGCGCGCCGTCGATGCCAGCCTCAAGCGGCTGCAGACCGACTACATCGACGTCTACCAGTTCCACCACATCGACCGCCGCACTCCCTTCGAGGAGATCTGGCAGGCGATCGACGTGCTGATCCAACAGGGCAAGATCCTCTACGCCGGGTCCTCCAACTTCCCCGGCTACAAGATCGCCCAGGCCAATGAGCTGGCCAAGGCGCACGGCCGCGTCGGCCTCGTCAGCGAGCAGTGCCTCTACAACCTCGCCGAGCGCCGCGCCGAGATGGAGGTCATCCCGGCCGCGCAGGACTACGGCCTCGGCGTCATCCCGTGGTCCCCGCTGCACGGCGGCCTGCTCGGTGGCGTGCTCAAGAAGGAGAGCGAGGGCAAGCGCAGGTCGCAGGGCCGCTCCGCCTCCGCGCTCGAGAACACGAAGGTGCGTGAGCAGGTCCAGCGGTACGAGGATCTGCTGGACAAGCACGGGATCGAGCCCGGCGAGGCGGCGCTGGCCTGGCTGCTGACCCGGCCCGGCATCACGGGACCGATCGTCGGCCCGCGCACGCAGGAGCAGCTGGACTCGGCGCTGCGCGCGGTCGAGCTGGAGCTGAGCGAGGAGGTGCGGTCCGGCCTGGACGAGATCTTCCCGGGTCCGGGTCCGTCGCCGGAGGCCTTCGCCTGGTGACAGGCCCTGCCGGTACGCGGCGGCTGTCGGTCGACTACTGGCCGACGGCCGCCGCGACAGCCACGACGACGAACATCAGTACGAGCACACCGGCCATGATCCGGTTACGGGTCTTCGGGTCCACGTCAACGAGACTAACGCGTCCCCGCGAACAGCCATCCGGCGACCTTCTCGCGGCCCTCAAGCCCCGCCGGCTTTCAAGCCCCGCCGGCGATTGAGGCGCGGGGTCCGGGGCAGCGCCCCGAGACCGCAACGCCGGATGGGCCTGACGCCTCGGGGCTCCGCCCCGGACCCCGCTGGCTCTCGTCCCAGAGCGGGGCTTGATTTGGTCGCCCGCGGCTCACGCCGCCGCCGCCAGCTCACGCGGGACGAACTGCACGTGCCGTTCACCGCGCCGAAGATCCACCTTCAGGCGGAGGTTGGCCGCCCGCGCCAGCATCAGACCGACGCCGACCGCCGCCGCCGCACAGATCACCCCGGCGAGGGCAAAGCTGACCCGCACCCCGTACTCGTCGGCGAGCCAGCCGAAGAGCGGGCCGCCCAGTGGCGTACCGCCGGTGAACACCATCATGAACAGGGCCATCACACGGCCCCGCATCTCCGGGTCCGTGCCCATCTGGACCGTGGAGTTGGCGGTCACGTTGACCGTCAGGCCGAGGATGCCGAGCAGCACGATCAGCGGGGCGAACACCCAGACGTCCGGCGCCCACGCCGCCGCGACCTCCAGGACACCGAAGCCGATCGCCGCGCCGACCAGGACCCGCAGGCGGGTCGAGCGGCGCCGGGCCGCGAGCAGCGCGCCGGCCAGCGAGCCGATCGCCATGAGCGTGTTGAACAGGCCGTACTGGCCGACCCCGCCGTGGAACACGTCGTCCGCGTACGCGCTCAGCCAGATCGGGAAGTTGAAGCCGAAGGTGCCGACGAACCCGACGAGGACGATCGGCCAGATCAGCTCGGGGTGCTGCGACACATAGCGCAGCCCCTCCTTCAGCTGGCCCTTGCCGCGCGGGGAGCGCTTGGTCTCGTGCAGCTCGTGCGTGCGCATGAGCATGAGGCCGGTGAGCGGGGCGAGGAAGGACAGTCCGTTGGCGAGGAACGCCCAGCCGGGGCCGACGGCGGCGGTGAGCGCGGAGGCCACGGCCGGGCCGATGAGGCGGGCGGACTGGAAGTTGGCCGAGTTGAGGGAGACCGCGTTGCGGACCTGGTCGGGGCCGACCATCTCGGACACGAACGACTGCCGGGTCGGGTTGTCGACGACCGTGACGAGACCCGTGAAGAAGGCCGCGAGGTAGACGTGCCACACCTGGACGTTGCCCGTGAGGGTGAGCGCCGCGAGGAAGAGGCCGGAGAGGCTCATCGCGCCCTGCGTGCAGAACAGCAGGTTCCGCTTGGCGAACCGGTCGGCGATCACACCGCCGTACAGGCCGAAGAGCAGCATCGGGAGGAACTGCATGGCCGTCGTGATGCCGACGGCGGCGGAGGATCCCGTGAGGGAGAGCACCAGCCAGTCCTGGGTGATGCGGGCCATCCAGGTGCCGGTGTTGGAGACGACGGCCCCGGTCGCGAACAGCCGGTAGTTGCGTACCTTCAGGCTGGCGAACATCGAGGGCTTACGTGGGCGGGCGTTCGGGTTGTGGGCGGCTGGTGCGGGGGCGGAGTCTGCTCCGGATCCCGTACTCAAAGTGGGTTCGCCTCCTCGGCGGTCGTCCTGCGTCGTCGGCTCGGTCGTCGTACTCGGTCGTGCTTGTCGTGCTCAGAGGTGGGCGAGCTTCTCCAGGACGGGTGCGGCCTCGCGCAGCTTGGCCCAGTCGTCCTCGTCGAGCCCCTCGGCGAGGTTGGCCAGCCAGGCGTTCCGCTTGCGGCGGCTCTCCTTGAGCATGGCCTCGGCCTGCTCGGTGGAGGTGACGACCTTCTGCCGGCGGTCCTCGGGGTGAGGTTCCAGCCGGACCAGTCCCTTGGCCTCGAGGAGCGCGACGATTCTGGTCATCGACGGCGGCTGCACATGCTCCTTGCGGGCCAACTCACCCGGTGTCGCGGAGCCGCATCCGGCGAGGGTGCCGAGCACCGACATCTCGGTGGGACTCAGCGATTCGTCGACCCGCTGGTGCTTGAGCCGACGCGACAGGCGCATCACTGCGGAACGCAGGGAGTTCACGGCGGCTGCATCGCCGCCATGGGAGAGGTCTGGCATGTTCGTTAGCGTAACTCATTACTATGTCTAACTACTACCCGACGCACGGCACGCGTCCGTGATCCCCACCACCTCTTCACCTGCGCCAGGAGTGCAGAAAAGTTTCATCACCCATACGAGTGAGCCGGACGCGGAAAGTGACGCAACAGGTCGCGGAGCCCGGCGACCCTGTCCGTATGGGATCGACAGTGCTCAGTCTGCGGATCGACGGTGAGCTGCTCGACCGGCTCAAGGTGCATGCCGCGAAAAGAGGAATGAGCGTCCAGGACTATGTGGTCCGGACGCTCATTCGGGACGACTTCGACGAACGCTTCAAGACTGCCGTCGAGGAGACGGAGCGGTTCTACGGAGACGTGACTACGTAAGGCGCGACTACGTGAGGCCGAGTGCCGGCATCAGGTAGTAGAAGACGAACACGGCGGAGACGGCGTACATCGCGGCCGGCACCTCCTTGGCCCGGCCCGCGACCACGCGCAGCACGGTGAAGCTGATGAAGCCCATGCCGATGCCGTTCGTGATCGAGTACGTGAACGGCATCATCAGCATCGTGATGAACGCGGGGATGGCGATCGTCCAGTCGTTCCAGTCGATCTCACGGATTCCGCCGGCCAGGATCAGGAACCCGACCGCGACGAGCGCGGGCGTGGCCGCCTGGGACGGGACCATCGTGACGACCGGTGTGAGGAACAGCGCGACCGCGAAGAGCGCGCCGGTGACGACGTTGGCGAGGCCCGTACGGGCACCCTCGCCGACGCCGGCCGTGGACTCCACGAAGCAGGTGGTGGCCGAGGAGGACGAGGCGCCACCGGCGGCGACGGCGATGCCGTCGATGAACAGCACCTTGTTCATGCCGGGCATCTGACCGTGCTCGTCGGTCAGCTTGGCCTCGTCGCTGATGCCCATGATCGTGCCCATGGCGTCGAAGAAGCACGACAGCAGCACGGTGAAGACGAACAGGATGCCGGTCAGGACGCCGACCTTGTCGAAGCCGCCGAACAGGCTGACCTGCCCCACGAGCGAGAAGTCCGGGCTGGCGACCGGGTTGCCGGGCCAGGACGGCACGGTCAGGCCCCACGAGGCCGGGTCGATGTCCGCGACGGCGTTGATGATCAGCGCGACGACCGTCATGACGACGATCGCGAGCAGGATCGCGCCGGGCACCTTGCGCACGAGCAGGGCCAGGGTCAGCAGCACACCGAGCACGAAGACCAGGACCGGCCAGCCCATCAGGTGACCGCCGGTGCCGAGCTGCAGCGGCACCGTGGTCTGCGCGGCGTCCGGCATGCGCGTCACGAAGCCGGAGTCGACGAGGCCGATCAGCAGGATGAACAGGCCGATGCCGATCGCGATGCCCTTGCGCAGGCTGTACGGCACGGCGTTCATGACCCGCTCACGCAGGCCGGTGGCGACGAGCAGCATCACGACGAAGCCCGCGAGGACGACCATGCCCATCGCGTCGGGCCAGGACATGCGCGGCGCGAGCTGCAGGGCGACGACCGTGTTCACGCCGAGGCCCGCCGCGAGCGCGATCGGCACGTTGCCGATGACGCCCATGAGGAGCGTGGTGAACGCGGCGGTCAGCGCGGTCGCGGTGACCAGCTGGCCGTTGTCCAGCTGGTGCCCGTACATGTCCTTCGCGCCACCGAGGATGATCGGGTTCAGCACGATGATGTACGCCATCGCGAAGAACGTGGCGAGGCCGCCACGGATCTCACGCGGGATGGTCGAACCGCGCTCGGTGATCTTGAAGTAGCGGTCGAAGCCGTTCTTCGGGGCCGGCGGCGGCGAGTCGTTGACATCGACCGGGGCGGTGGCCGAAGTGGACATGGATGACCTCAGCGGTATTCAGCAGTGAAATGCGGGCGGGGTGCGTGATCGAGTCTGGTCGTCGTGTGGTCACCGACGGGTTTCCCCGAAGTTCCACTGGTGTTTCATACGAACAGAAGTCGCCATACTCAGGCTGTTTCAGTATGAACATATGAGGCCGAATTTGCTATCTCCGCGCGTAGACCCTTGCGGTGAGGGGCTTGTACCGGGTTGTCGTCGGGTCCTCGTAAACTGTGCGCATGGCGAAGTGGATCCCGAAGCACGAGGCACCGGAACCCCTTGAGGGGCCCGTGGTCGCCACCATCACGGGTGGCACGATCCTCTGGTTCGTCCTCTTCCTCGCACAGCTGCCGTTCTACGGGTGGTTCCAGGACCGCGGGATCACGTGGTGGGTGTGGTGCTGCCTGGCCGGTGCCGGGCTCGGCCTGATCGGGATCTGGTACGTCCGGGGGCGCGACGCCGCGCTCAAGCGGGCGGCCGCCGCGGCGGTCACGGACCGTGAGGTTTCCACACCCGAGGGGTAAACCCCCGAAATCGCCCGTACCGTCGTTTTCATGACGCACATCGACGCGGGAGCGGAGCTCGATCCGGGCGATCCGGGCGAACCCGTCGCCCCGACACCGATGCCGTCACGGGCGACCGGCCTCACGCGGGCCGAGGTCGCCGAGCGGGTCGCACGGGGCGAGGTCAACGACGTACCCGTGCGCAGCTCGCGGTCCGTGACGGAGATCGTGCGCGCCAACGTCTTCACCCGGTTCAACGCGATCATCGGTGTGCTCTGGGTGATCATGCTCTGCGTCGCGCCGATCCAGGACAGCCTCTTCGGGTTCGTGATCCTGGCCAACACCGGCATCGGCATCATCCAGGAGTGGCGGGCGAAGCAGACCCTGGACTCGCTCGCCGTGATCGGCGAGGCCCGGCCGACGGTGCGGCGCGACGGGAACGCCGTCGCCGTCCCCACCTCCGAGATCGTGCTCGGCGACCTCATCGAGATCGGCCCGGGCGACAAGATCGTCGTGGACGGTACCTGCGCGGAGGCCGACGGCCTGGAGATCGACGAGTCGCTGCTGACCGGCGAGGCCGACCCGGTCGTCAAACAGCCCGGCGACGAGGTCATGTCGGGCTCCTTCGTGGTCGCGGGCGGCGGCGCGTTCACCGCGACGAAGGTCGGGCGCGAGGCGTACGCGGCGCAGCTGGCCGAGGAGGCGAGCCGGTTCACACTCGTCCACTCCGAGCTGCGCTCCGGCATCTCCACGATCCTCAAGTACGTGCAGTGGATGATGATCCCGACCGCGCTCGGCCTGATCATCAGCCAGCTCGTGGTCAAGGACAACGACCTCAAGGACTCGATCGCGCGCACCGTCGGCGGCATCGTGCCGATGGTCCCCGAGGGCCTCGTCCTGCTCACCTCCGTCGCCTTCGCGATCGGGGTGATCCGGCTCGGCCGCCAGCAGTGCCTGGTGCAGGAGCTGCCCGCGATCGAGGGCCTGGCCCGCGTCGACACGGTCTGCCTCGACAAGACGGGCACGCTCACCGAGGGCGGCATGGACGTCCACGAGCTGCGGCTGCTCGGCGAAAGCGACGGCGAAAGCGAAAGCGACGAGGCCTACGTACGGAAGGTGCTCGGCGCTCTCGGCGAGTCCGATCCGCGGCCCAACGCCTCCCTCCAGGCGATCATCGACGCGTACCCGGACAGCGAGGACTGGCGCTGCACCGAGGCACTGCCGTTTTCCTCCGCGCGCAAGTACAGCGGCGCCGCCTTCAGCGAGGGCAACGGGACGGGCAGCGCGTGGCTGCTCGGGGCGCCGGACGTGCTGCTGCCCGCGGACGACCCGGCGCTCGCGGCGACCGAGGAGCTCAACCTGCGGGGGCTGCGGGTGCTGCTGCTCGCCCGCGCGCCCGAGGGTCTGGAGGGTCCGGGCGTCGTGGAGAGCGCCGAACCGACCGCCCTCGTCGTTCTCGAACAACGCCTCCGCCCCGACGCCGGGGACACGCTCCGCTACTTCGCCGAGCAGGACGTGCGGGCCAAGGTCATCTCCGGTGACAACGCGGTGTCGGTGGGCGCCGTCGCCGCGACGCTGGGGCTGGAGGGCCAGACCGTCGACGCCCGGGCGCTGCCCAAGGACCCGGAGGAGCTGGCCGACGCGCTCGACGACGGCACGGTGTTCGGCCGGGTGACGCCGCAGCAGAAGCGGGACATGGTGGGCGCGCTCCAGGCGCACGGGCACACGGTCGCGATGACCGGCGACGGCGTCAACGACGTGCTGGCGCTGAAGGACGCCGACATCGGGGTGTCCATGGGCTCGGGTTCCGAGGCCACCCGCGCGGTCGCCCAGATCGTGCTGCTCAACAACTCGTTCGCGACGCTGCCGTCAGTGGTCGCGGAGGGCCGCCGGGTCATCGGCAACATCACGCGCGTGGCCACCCTCTTCCTGGTGAAGACGGTCTACTCGGTGATCCTCGCGCTGCTCGTGGTCTGCTTCCAGGTGGAATACCCCTTCCTGCCACGGCACTTGACGCTCCTGTCGACCCTGACGATCGGTGTCCCGGCGTTCTTCCTGGCCCTCGCGCCCAACAAGGAGCGGGCCCGGCCGAATTTCGTCCGTCGGGTGATGCGGTACGCGATTCCCGGCGGGGCCGTCGCCGGGGTCGCCACGTTCGTGATGTATCTGATCGCCCGGCACTACTACGCGGGTTCGGGCGCGCTCGCCGCGGAGACCAGCTCGGCGACGCTGACGCTCTTCCTGATCTCGATGTGGGTGCTCGCGATCATCGCCCGGCCGTACACGTGGTGGCGGGTGGGGCTTGTCGCGGCGATGGCGTTCGGTTTCCTGCTGGTTCTTGTGGTGCCGTGGCTGCAGGAGTTCTTCGCGTTGAGGCTGGTGGGGTCGGTCATGCCGTGGACTGCCGTCGGGGTGGCGGGGGTTGCGGCGTGCGCGTTGGAGTTCGTGTGGCGGTGGGTGGGGCGCAGGTTTCCGGCATGACCAAACAAGCCCCGCTCTGGGACGAGAGCCAGCGGGGTCCGGGGCGGAGCCCCGGGGCGTAACGCCGTTGCCGCGTGTCTAGTCGAACCACCGGTCCCGCGCGAGCTCACCCGTACGGGACGGGTCCTCGATCAACGCCGCGACCTCGAACCGCCGGGGCCACTGACCCGCCGCCCACGCGAGACCCGCCGCGACGCCCTCCAACGTCGCCGCGTGCACCACCCCGTCGGCCGTCCGGCACCAGTCGACCTCGACGTCGGAGACGTACAGCTCCTCGTGCTCGACGTACGAGGCCGGGGTCGCGGACCCGAGCAGGACGCGCACGGATTCGGGCACGTCGTGCACGTCGCCGCCCTCGACCGCCCCCGTGTCCACGGCCTCGCTCAGGCGCCGCACCTGGAACAGCTCCGCGAGGTGCGCCGCCTTCGACGGGGTGACCGGGAGGAGCGCGCGGCCCTCGGTGAGCGGGATGAGGTCGGGCGCGTCGGCGACGAGTGCGTCACGGGCGTCGACGATCACGACCTCCCCGTCGCGTACGGCACGCAACTCGTCGGGCAGGGTGACCTGATCGGGGTCGAGGTCGGCCAACCTGCCGTAGAGAGCGTGGAGTTGCGTGGCTTCGACCGGGCGGTCGGGGTCGGCGAGGCGGTCGAGGAGTTCCGCGGCGCCACCGGGCTCGTCGAGCAGCGCGGCGACGGAGGTGCGGACGCCGAGGGCGCGCAGGACCTGCTCGTCGTCGAATCCGGCGGCGTCGGCGGGCTCGTACAGGCCGATGAGCAGCGGGTCCCCGCCCTCGGCGCGCAGACCGGCGGGCCGGCGCCCGCCGAGTACCGGGTTCCCGCGCAGCCACCAGGCCGTGTACGGGCGGACCAGCTCGTGGGTGCCGTCGGGCAGCAGCACGCGGACCGGCTGGGTGAGGGCGTCCCGCAGCGGCGGCCGCGAGAGCAGCTTGAGCGCCTGCGGCCAGCGGTCCTCGTCGACCAGGTCCAGGTCGCGTACGGCGATGAGTTCGGTGGCGACCGGCGGGACGGGGGTGTCGGGCAGCCGGTCGAGGGCGTCCTCGCACCACACGTCGACGGCGTCGAGGAGCCCGGCGTCGTCCGGCTCGGGGAAGTCGCCTTCGCGCGGGTCGAGTTCGTCGGGGTCGAGGACGATGTCGGTGGCGCGGACGAGCGCGAAGGTCGCGAGCACGCCGCACGCGGCGAGCGGCTGCTGCCCCCAGCGCTCGGCCAGCTCACCGTCCACGAAGGGCAGTTCGTCCTCGCGCAGCACCTCGGCGATCGGGCTGCCGGGGAGCAGCAGCTCGGCGGCCGGGGCGAGTTCGCCCTCGTCGTCGGGGAGGGCGAGCGCGCCGAGCCACGGTTCGTCGCCCACGTCGAGATGGGCGTCGCGTACGAGGGTGAGGACGACGTCGGCCAACTCGTCGGCGTCCAGCGTGGTGTCGTCGTCCCAGGCGGACGCCTCGTCGTCGAGTGACGCGGCGACCGCGGCGCGCACCTGCGGGGTCCGCAGGACGGCTCGCGCGGTGGCGGGCAGGGCGCCCAGCTTCTCCAGGAGCGGGTGCGCGGCGTCGGCGTGCGCGACCTTGAGGCCGAGCCGGCCGAGCGCCTCACCGGGGACCGCGGAGGCCTCCGCTGTGGGAAGCAGCACCTGGCGCGGGCCGATGGTGGTGCGGCCGCCGGCGAGCGGCACGGGCAGCCCGCTGAGCCGGTCCGGGTCGACGCCGGACAGCGACTCGTACAGCCGCCGCCACCAGCCGGGCTCCTTCTCGAGACCGGCCAGCCGGTCGACCGCCTCGGTCAGCGGGACCCGGGCGACGCCCAACGTCCGCAGTTCCACGCGCCGTTCGAGACCTGCGGGCAGCAGGCTGGGCAGCACGTCGGCGAGGACCCGCACGGTGTCGGCGCCCGCGCCCTCGACGACCTCGGCGTCCCGGGGCTTGAGCGCGGTGGGCCGGTCGTCGTCCTCCTCGTCACCCGGTTCGACCGCCGGGGGCAGGAACGCGGTGCGCGGCAGCCGCTCCAGGACGGCGGCGCGCAGGGCCCCGTCCAGCTCGCTCCTGCCGAGCGGCCCGGGCACGAGGTCGAGGATGCCGGGGCCCACCGGGCTCCAGCCGCCGAGCAGCTCCGCGTACGCGTCGGCGGCGCGCTCGGTGAGGAAGTCGGTGAGCGGCCCGGGGGCGACGTGCCGCCGCGCCGTGTCCAGCGGGAACGAGGCGATGAGCAGGGCGGGCACCCCGACGGCCTCGTCGCTGGGGGTGGGCGCGTACAGCACGGGTTCGCTGCGCGGCCTCAGCGGCGCCCCCTCGGCGTCGACCGGCACGGCCCAGGTCACGGCCCAGTGCGGCCGCAACCTCTCCTCTACGGGCCGGTCGGCCAGCAGCGAGGCATCGAGCGCACCGGTACGGGTGAGGATGCGGTATCGCGTGGCGGGGGCCGTCGTATCGGCGCGCGGCACCGTGGGCCGCCTTGCCCACCCTGCCGCCCCAGGCGGCAGATTGCCCAAGTCGGGACCGGCTGTATCAAGCCCCGCCGGCGATTGAGGCGCGGGGTCCGGGGCGGAGCCCCGTGGCGTCGACCCCGTGTCCGTGATCACCACGTAGGGCGCCTCGTCCGTGCGACGCAAGGTTCGCGTACCCGAATCCGTCGTGATCACGACCTCCGTCAACCCCGGCAGGGCAAGCAGAAGCGTGTCGTCCACCCCGTCGAGCAGCCGCACGGCAAGCGCCTCCGCCGCCGCATCCCGCAACGGAAGGATGACCACCGTGTCGTACGGATCCGGCGCGGAGCCCTCCGCCGCGAACGGCAGCCTCAGAAGCGGCACGTGCCCGTCCCGGCGGCGCAGCTCGTCGCCGAGGTCGGGGCTGCGCAGCGCCGTGTCCGACGCGGCGAGCCGCGCGTCCGTCAGGGACCAGCGCACACCCCCGCTCCGGCCGACCACCGCGGGCTCGTCGGAGACGGAGAGCACGGCCGCGAAGCCGACACCGAACCGGCCCACCGCGCCGCTCGTGTCCTCCCGCTTCGCGGAGGCCCGCAGCGTGGACAGCGACTCGACGCCGGCCGCGTCCAGCGGGGCGCCGGTGTTGGCGGCGGCGAGCACGCCGTCCTTCAAGGTGAGTGCGAGGCGGCCCTCGACACCGGCCCGTGCGGCGGCGTCCGCCGCGTTCTGGGCGAGTTCGACGACGAGGCGGTCGCGGTAGCCGCCGAGCGCGAGGTCCTCCTCGGCGTTGGCGTCCTCCCGGAAACGGGCGGCGCTGCCGGCCCATGCTTGGAGCACGGTGTGGCGCAGCCGTGCGGTGCCGAACGGGTCGACGCCCTCCGGTGCAGGTCTGCTGACGCTCACGGGTGACTCCTCTGGGCGGGGTGGGTCGTGATCGGCCGAACCGTATCGCGCAGAGTTCCCCGTGCCACCGGCAGCATGCGGCCGCACCGGGGTTGCGGTCGCGGGGCTCCGCCCCGGACCCCGCTGGCTCTCGTCCCAGAGCGGGGCTTAAATTGCTCACCCGCCCCCGGGGCTCAAAGCCTACGAGTGTCCCAGGTCGTCGTTGGCGTCGCCGGAGGCGGTCGCGCCGACTGAGCCGGCGTCCGGTTCCACGCGGAGCGGGAACGTGTCGACGACCGTTTCGTCGATCACCGGGAGGGGCGGCCTCGGGGCCTTCGGCATGACGGCCGCCTCGGAGTGGCCACCGCAGCCGTACGACAGGGAGACCACACGGCCGTCCGCCGGGGCGAACTCGTTGGCGCAGACGCCGAAGGCCTGGCCGAGCGAGCCGCCGATCTTCGCCAGGAAGCCGCAGGAGACGCAGGTGGCGGGGGCCGCCTGTGCCATGGGGGTCTTCGCCCCGAAGGACTCCTCCCAGCGGTCGGCCGCGACATGCAGCCCGTACCGGGACAGAACCCGCTCGCGGCGCAGGCCCAGTTCCTCGGCGACCGCGGCGATCGAGCCACGGGACGGCGCGACCGGGAGCGCCGACACGGGGCCCTCGGTGATCTCGACGTCCTCGGCCTCGACGAGCTCCGCCATGTCCTCGGACACGGGTGAGTTCGGCGGCGGCGCGTCCTCGCCGGTGTAGCCGGGTTCCAGGCGCAGATCGTCGGACTCGGTCGGCAGCAGATCGCCGGGGCCGAGGTCTCCGGGGCGGAGCCGCTCGCTCCACGGCACCCACTCGGGTGCCAGGAGGGCGTCGGGCCCGGGCAGCAGCACGACCTCGTCGAGCGTGACGTACTTGGCACGGGAGGCGCGGGCCACGGTGGCCGCCCAGCGCCAGCCCCGGTAGCCGAAGTCCTTGCACTCGAAGAGGTGCGTGACGACTCGGTCGCCCTCGACGACCGTCTCCACGTGCTCCCCGACCACCCCCGGTGCGGCAGCCTCCTCGGCCGCGGCCCGGGCGATGTCCACCGCCTCGGCGCACAGGCGGTCCGGGGTGCGGCTTCGCGTTGTCGCTGCGCTCACAGGTATCGCTTCTCTCCTACGCCGTCTCACGAGTGCGCCATCCTGTGTGCGGGAGCGCGGACGGAGCGGACCTGGGGGCCGCGTCGACGTCCGCGCCCGACGTTCCGGGCGCGCCTACGCCATCCATTCTGCGGGATGGCCGAGAGGCGCGCGGCCGAGAACAACCGCCGCGGGCGCGCTACGCACGCTACCTCGTCTGACGCGCTGCGCCCACACCGACGTACGAGGCGCACCTGGCCGGAAAGGCGACCAGCGTGTCCATAACGGCACTAGTACACCCGAACAAGGGGCACCATGACTGCGTGGCTGCCGGTAGGTCGTCGTTCAAGTCGTCTTCGGGTTCGTCGTCGCGCGCGTCGGACACGCCGAGCCCCCTTCGCAGAATCGGCCGCGCTCTGCACCTCCCTTTCACCGGCACCGCACGCGGCATCCGCAAGGCGACGCACGCGCACGGCGCGGGCGAGTCGGGGCTCGGGAAGCTGATCGAGCTGCACGCGGTGAACGGCGCGGGCGACGTCATGATCACGGTCGCCCTCGCCTCCACGGTGTTCTTCTCCGTGCCGACGGACGAGGCGCGCGGCCGGGTCGCCCTGTATCTCGCGATCACCATGGCGCCCTTCACCCTCCTCGCGCCCGTCATCGGGCCGCTGCTCGACCGGCTGCCGCACGGGCGGCGCGCCGCGATGGCCGCGTCGATGCTGGCGCGGGCGCTGCTCGCCCTCGTTCTCGCGGGCGCCGTGGCGGGCGGCGGGCTCCAGCTGTATCCGGCGGCGCTCGGCGTCCTCGTCGCCTCGAAGGCGTACGGAGTGGTGCGCTCGGCGGTCGTGCCACGCCTCCTGCCACCCCGCTTCTCGCTGGTGAAGGCGAACTCGCGGGTCACGCTCGGCGGGCTGCTCGCCACGGGCGCTGCGGCGCCGGTCGGGGCGGGACTCCAGGCGATCGGTCCGCGCTGGCCGCTGTACGGGGCCTTCGTGCTGTACGTGTGCGGGATCTTCCTGTCGTACTCGATGCCGCACAAGGTGGACTCGGCGCGGGGCGAGAGCAAGGCGCTGCTCGCGGCGGACGAGGCGCATCTGCACGGGCCCGCCCGGACCAGGGCGCGCAGGCCGGGCCTGCGGACGGTCGGCCCGGCCGTCACCCACGCTCTCGCCGCGAACGCCACGCTGCGCTGTCTGTCCGGCTTCCTCATCTTCTTCCTGGCGTTCCTGCTGCGCGAGCATCCGCTGACCGGGCAGAGCGCGGCCGTCTCGCTCGCCCTGGTGGGCGTGTCGGCGGGGGCGGGGAACGCGCTGGGCACGGCGGTCGGGGCGTGGCTGAAGGCGCGGGCCCCCGAGGTCATCATCGTGACGGTGCTCGCGGTGGTGCTCGGCGTGGCCGTCCTGTCCGCGGTCTTCTTCAGCACACTCATGATGGCGTGTCTGGGCGCGGTCGCCGGGTTCGCGCAGGCGCTCGCCAAGCTGTCCCTCGACGCGACGATCCAGCGGGACGTCCCGGAGGCGGTGCGTACGTCCGCGTTCGCCCGGTCGGAGACGTTGTTGCAGATGGCGTGGGTGGTGGGCGGGGCGATCGGGATCGCGCTGCCGCTGAACGGGGTGCTCGGGCTGTGTGTCGCGGCGGCCGTCGTGGCGGTGGGCTGGCTCTCCACGGTGCGCGGCCTGCTGTCCTCGGCGCGCCACGCCGGGCCCACCGGTCGGGCACGCGTGGCGTAGGCCGTGTCTTCAAGGCGCAAACGCGACACCCGCTCCCCCACTCGGAGCGGGAGCGGTGGCGCCAGATAGCCTTCCGCCATGACCTCCCAGCGTTTTGTTGCGCGCCACCGCCGCGCCGTTGCCGCAGTCGGTGCCGTCGGCGCCGGGCTCCTCGTCCTCTCCGCCTGCGACAAGCCGACGCCGATGGCCACCGTCACGGTGGACCGCAACTCGGTGAACTCCGAGGCCAGCTGCTACAACGACGGCGACCCGCTGAAGCCGACCGAGTTGCAGGGCTGCCTGAAGGACAAGGACGCCAAGTCCATCAAGGTGGACCCGGACGCCACGGTCCGCTTCGGTGTCGACCCGGAGATCGCCGACAAGGGCTGGACGCTCCTGATGAACGGTCAGCCGCTCACGGACGCCAGCAAGAAGACGTACCGCACGGTTCCCGGCAGCGTCTTCTTCAACCAGCAGTACGGTGCCTCCGGCTCCGCGACGACCGTCACGATCCTGTCGGGCGGCAACTCCAAGGCGTACGGCCTGTGGTCGTTCAAGCTCGAGAAGGACAGCTGACGAATACCGCGGCACATGTACTGATCGCCACCGCCGTCCCGGCCGAACGGGACGCGGTGGCGGGTGCGCTGCACGACCACCCCGCGCTTGATGTCACAGCGGTCGGCGTGGGTCCCGCCGCGGCGGCCGCAGGCACCGCGACCGCGCTCACCAGGGCCGAACTCGCGGGCACCCCGTACACGCTGGTCGTCTCGGCCGGCATCGGCGGCGGCTTCACGGCCGCGCCCGGCGCGGTCCTGGTCGCGGACGCGATCACCGTCGCCGATCTGGGCGCCGAGACCGCCGAGGGCTTCGTCCCCGTCACCGAACTCGGTTTCGGCACCGTCACCCACACGCCCCCGGAGTCCCTCGTAAGGGACCTCGCGTCGGCGGCCTCCGCCACGGTCGGCACCGTGCTCACCGTCTCCACGGTCACCGGCACCGCCGACCGCGCCGCGCTGCTCGCCCAGCGCCACCCCGGCGCCGTGGCCGAGGCGATGGAGGGTTTCGGGGTCGCCGAGGCCGCCGCCGCGCACGGTGTGCCGGTGGCCGAGATACGCGCCGTCTCCAACGCCGTCGGGCCGCGCGACCGCGATGCCTGGCGCATCGGTGACGCGCTCGCCGCGCTGGCCTCCGCCTTCGGGAAGACCGCGCCCGTACTGGAGAGTTGGAAGAACACATGACGGATACGACGGACCCCACCCGCATCGCCTTCTCGCCCTGCCCGAACGACACCTTCGTCTTCGACGCCTGGGCCCACGGCCGCGTCCCCGGCGCCCCCGCGCTCGACGTGACCTTCGCCGACATCGACATCACCAACGGCGTCGCCGAACGCCGCGAGGACGCCTACGAGCTCCTCAAGGTGTCGTACGCGGTCCTGCCGTACGTCCTCGACGACTACGCGCTGCTGCCGTGCGGCGGCGCGCTCGGGCGTGGTTGCGGACCCCTCGTTCTCACCCGCGAGGCGGGCGTGGACCTCTCCGACAAGCGCGTCGCGGTGCCGAGCGAGACCTCCACCGCCTATCTGCTGTTCCGGCTCTGGGCCGCGGACGTCGTGCCCGGTGGCGGCGTCGGCGAGATCGTCGTCATGCCGTTCCACGAGATCATGCCCGCCGTGCGCGACGGCAAGGTCGACGCCGGACTCGTCATCCACGAGGCCCGCTTCACGTACCAGAACTACGGCCTGCACAAGCTCGCCGACATGGGCGAGCACTGGGAGGCCACGACGGGTCTGCCGATCCCGCTCGGCGCGATCATCGCCCGCCGCGACCTCGGCGCCGACAAGCTGCGCTCCTACGCGGACGCCGTGCGCACGTCGGTACGGATGGCCTGGGACGACCCCGAGGCCAGCCGCCCGTACGTCATGGCGCACGCGCAGGAGATGGACCCGGCCGTCGCCGACCAGCACATCGGCCTGTACGTCAACGAGTTCACGGCCGACCTCGGCGAGGACGGCTACGCGGCGATCCGTGGTCTGCTGACCCGGGCCGCCGCGGAGGGCCTGGTCCCGGCGCTCGCGCCGGACGCGCTGTCCTTCCCGTAGCGGCTCAGACGTCCAGCTGGTCCGCCACCGCCCGCAGCAGGCCGGCGATCTTCGCGCCCGCGGCCTTGTCGGGGTAGCGGCCGCGCTCCAGCATCGGTGTGATGTTCTCGAGCAGCGTCGTCAAGTCCTGGACGATCGACGCCAGTTCGTCCGGCTTGCGGCGCTGCGCCGCCGCGACGGAAGGCGTCGGGTCCAGAATCGCGACCGAGAGCGCCTGATCGCCGCGCTGTCCTGCGACCACCCCGAACTCGACCCGCTGGCCGGGCTTGAGGGCGTCCACGCCTGCGGGAAGTACGGAGGAATGCACGAAGACGTCGCCGCCGTCGTCGCGGGAGAGGAAGCCGAAGCCCTTCTCGCTGTTGAACCACTTGACCTTGCCGGTAGGCACGTGAAGTCCTCGTCCTCGTACTAGATGAAAACGCTGGGATACGGGTCTGGATAGCAGGACGGCGGGCCGTGGTCCGACCCGCCGTCACCAAGACTATTGGTCTCGGGCCCGGTGACAAGATGTCGCCTGGGGGTTCGCTCGCTGGTCTGTGCCCGTGGGGGGCTCGTCCCGTGTTTGTCTCTCTGCGCTGGGAACTACCCTGGTGGAGTGCGCGACAAAACCCAAGCCAATTCCGCTTCGGCCGAGACCGGCCCCGGCGACGGCCTCGTGAAAGCCGGCGGCATCGTCTTCATCGTGGGGGCGATCGCCACCCTCGTCACGGTGGCGCCGCTGTTCCTCCACACCGACCCGTTCCCGCCCATTTCCTACGCGGTGTGCATGCTGATGGGCGTCGGGTTCATCGTCGCCGCGGCCGGGGTGCTCCGCGGCGTCGCCGCGCAACGCCGTCAGGCGCGCGCGACGACCTAGGACCTGTCGGTTCCTAGCCCTTGGTGTAACCCTCCAGCCAGGCCGGGAACTCGGTCAGGTCCTTCAGCACCACGTCGGCGCCCGCCTCCCGCAGTTCGGCGGCGTCGCACGGTCCTGTCGTCACGCCCACGGACAGGGCGTTCGCGGTGCGTGCCCCGCGTACGTCGCCGACATGGTCGCCGACGTAGACGCTCGCGCCGTGCTCGCGCAGCGCGTGGCCCTTGCCCTCGGCCCACAGGTCGCCGATGACGGCGTCCGCGTCGATGCCGAGGTGCGCCAGGTGCAGCTTGGCGTTCGGCTCGAACTTGGCGGTGACGACGATCGCCCGGCCGCCCGCCGCGTGCACGGCGGCGATGGTCTCGCGCACGCCCGCCATCGGCAGCGTCGGCTCGATCGCGTATGTGGGATACATCTCACGGTAGCGGTCGGCCATCGCCGGGATCTGCTCCTGAGGGCACCAGTGCGCCAACTCGTCGGTCAGCGGCGGTCCCAGGCGGGAGACGATCAGGTCCGCGTCGATCCGCATCCCGGTCTCCTCGGAGAGCGCGACCCAGGTGGCGCGGATGCCGGGCCGGGAGTCGATCAGCGTCATGTCGAGATCGAAGCCGATGGTGGGGCCGGTGGGCGTGGGGTCTGCGTGAGGGGCCATGGGGATCATTCTGCCTCCCCGGTGACGGCTTCCCCGAAGGCGATCCCAGGGGCACCATGGGCCCCCATGAACCACACCCGCCTCGCGCTCGGTGCCGCCGTCGCCCTCGCGCTCACCCTCTCCGCCTGTAGCTCGGACGACGGCGGGAGCGCCGCCAAGCCCACCGCCAAGGCCTCCGGCAGCCACACGGTCGACACCGCCATGGGCGGCGTCAAGGTCAAGAACCTCCCCGAGCGCGTGGTCGTCCTGAACACCGCGGGGCTCGACTCGGCGATCACGCTCGGCGTGCGGCCCGTGGGGGCCACCCGGGCCGGTACCGACCAGCCCTTCCTCTCGTACCTGCCCGCGGCGAAGACCAAGGGCATCGCCGAGGTCGGCGAGCGCGAAAGCCCCGACCTCAAGAAGATCGCCGGGCTGAAGCCTGACCTGATCATCGGCGACAAGGCCCACGACGGTCGCCGCTACAAACAGCTCGGCGCGATCGCCCCCACCGTCCTCACCGGGTCCGCCGACGCCGCGTGGAAGCGGAACTTCCTCGTGCACGCCGACGCGCTCGGCGAGAAGGCGCGGGCCAAGCAGGTCGCGGCCACGTACAGGAAGCACGTCGCCGCCGTCACCAAGGCAGTCGGCGGGGCGGGCGCGGCGGCGCGGACCGAGGTCAACGTCCTCCGGTTCGTCGCGGGCTCCGACATCCGCATCTCCGGCAGGCGGACCCCCGCGGGCAGGGTCCTGTCCGACGTGGGCCTCGGCCGACCCGCGATCACGCGGCAGGCCAGGGGCGGCCTCTCGTACGACGTGGGGCCCGAGGAGATCGGCAGGGCGGACGCGGACGCCATCTTCACGTCCACGTACGGGAATCCGGGCCTGGCCAAGGTCGCGGAGGCGACCACGAGCGGCCAGTGGCGCGGCATCAGGGCGGTGCGGGACAGCCGGGTCTACAACGTCGCCGACGAACTGTGGGCCCAGGGCGTCGGCTACACGGCGGCCGGCCAGATCCTCTCGGAGCTGGAGTCGGATCTGGCGGTGCGGTGAGGCGAGGGGTGCGGGGGGGGGCGGGTCTACAGCCTGGGTGCGCGGGCCCGCCACACCAGATAGAGCGCCGAGGCGAACGCCGCGCAGCGCAGCACCCACGGCCACGTCTCGTCGAGCGCGCCGCTCAGCCGGCCGTCGGCGATCGGATCGCCCCACCGCCCGTCACCGCGCCCCCACAACCAGACGAGGCCGGAGAGCGCGGCGAGCCCCGGCAGGCCGAACACCGCCCACTTCTTCTGCCCGAGGGTCAGCTGCCGGGACAGATAGATGACGGCCCAGCCGATCAGCAGCACAAGGATGTTGCCGAGTACGGCGCCGACGACCAGGGCGAGGGCGGCGAGCAGCAGGAAGGGCTGGTTGAAGGAGCGGCCGAAGGAGGCGCGGGGGACGCGGTCGGCCGCGCGGCGGGGCCGGAAGAGACGGCGGACCCGGGCGCCGGACTCCGCGTCCTCGACGTCGTCGTCCTCCTCGTCCTCCTCCTCTTCGTACTCGTCCTCGGCCCTGGCCGGTTCGGGGATCGGGCGCTTACGGAGGTCGGGGCCGCGGCCCGCTCCCGGCGGCTTGAGTATGTCCGGGATCTCTATGCCTCCGACGAACCCCGGCACGTCCTCGACCTCGGTGCCCGGTATGCCGCCCCCGGCGCGCCACCAGTCGGCGGTCTCGATCGTGCCCAGCTCGTCGGTGCCCGCGAGGTGCACGGGCATCGGTCCTTCGTCCGCGGCCACGGGCGGCTCGTCCGGCGCCGCCTTGCGGCGTGTGCGGGGTGCGCGGGGTGCGCGGGACTTCGGCACGATCCGGCCGAGGGTGCCCCTGGCCTGCTCGGGCTCGTCGCCCGCGTCGCCGAAGTCGTAGGTGCCGTCGCCGTCCTTCGCACCGGCGACGATCTGGTCCGGCGTGCCGATCCGGCCGATCAGCCTGCGCACGGCGGCCGGGCTCTCGGCGCCGGCCGACGCGCGGCGCCGGTCGATCTCGGTGCGCAGGTCCGCGACGAGGCGCATGCGGGTGGACGACGGCAGTTGGCGCGACTGGGCCAGGTCTCCGACCTTGCTCAGGTAGTCGAAGACGATCTGATCACTCTCGATCCCCACGAAGTCCCCTCCGGGGTGGCGCTGTTGACTTGTCGACGGTATCGCGAATGCTCGTGGTCGACCGTCCCCCGGTCACGGGGCTCTGCCCCGGACCCCGCGCCTCAATCGCCGGCGGGGCTTGAAATATCAAGCCCCTGCGGCGATTGAGCAGCGGGGTCCGGGGCGGAGCCCCGTGGGCGTAACGGCCGTGCTGCGCGTCGGGGCCGCTAACGTGGGTGGATGAGCGACGAGCAGACGACCGCCGCAGCACCCCGCTCCCTCGCGGAAGCGCTCCGCGCGCGCGACGACGGGTCCCTCGCGGCGCTCCTGCGCGCCCGCCCCGATCTGCTCGGCCCCGTGCCGAACGACATGACGCAGCTCGCCACCCGCGCCGGCACCCGCGCCTCGGTGATCCGCGCCCTCGAACGCCTCGACCGGTACACGCAGCAGGTGGCGCAGGCCCTCGCGGTGGCCCCCGACCCGACGACGTACGAAACGCTGGAGACCCTCCTCCCCGGCGAGGATTCCGCCGCCGCGCTCCCCCGCGCCGTCGCCACGCTGCGCGGCCAGGCCCTCATCTGGGGCGCCGACGACGACCAGCTGCGCCTCGTCCGCACCGCCCGCGAACTGCTCGCGCCCACCCCCCAGCACCCGTCCCCGACCGGCCTCGGCCCGACCGTCGCCGAGGTCACGTCCGGGATGTCGCCGGGACGTGTGCAGGAGATCGTCGCGGCGGCGGGCCTGCCGTCGACGCACGACCCGGTGTCGGCCGTGGCCGCGCTCACCGCCCTCTTCACCGACCCGACCCGTATGTCGGCGCTGCTCGACGAGGCGCCGACCGAGTCCATCGACGTGCTGAACCGGCTGGTCTGGGGCCCGCCGTACGGCCAGGTCACGGCCCAACCGGCGGCGCACCTGCGGTGGTTGCTCGACCGCGGCCTGCTCGTGCCGACGAACCCCGGCACCGTGGTGCTGCCGCGCGAGACGGCGCTGCATCTGCGCGGCGGCCGCGCCCACCGCGTACTCGAACCGCTCGCGCCACCCCTGCGGGAGAAGGCGGCGCACCGTCCACAGGTTGTGGACGCGGCGGCGGCCGCCGAGGCGTACACGGCGGTGTCGACCGTCGAGGAGCTGCTGAAGGACTGGGACGAGGGCGGGCCCGCCGTGCTCCGCGCGGGCGGCCTCAGCGTCCGCGACCTCAAGCGCACCGCCGTCGCCCTCGACACCACCGAGCAGACCGCCGCCTTCTGGGTCGAACTCGCCTACGCGGCAGGCCTGTTGGCCCCCGACGGCGAGGCCGACGAGCGCTACGCCGCGACCCCCGCGTACGACGAGTGGGTGCTGCTGCCGCCCGCCGAGCGCTGGGAGCGGCTCGCCGCGGCGTGGCTGCCCGCGACCCGCACCGCGGGCCTGGTCGGCGGCCGTGACAGCAAGGACAGAACGCTGTCCGCCCTCGGCCCGCACCTGGACCGTTCCGCGGCTCCCGAGGTACGGGGCCGGGTCCTCGCCCTGCTGCTCGACGAGCTGCCGGAGGGCGCCTCCCCCGAGCCCGACTCCGTGACCGAACGCCTCACCTGGGAGCGCCCGTCCCCGGCCGCCCTCGACCTGCGCACCCGCCTCGCCCAGTGGACGCTCGCCGAGGCCGAGCTGCTCGGCGTCACCGGCCGCGGCGCCCTCTCGGCACACGGCAGGGCGCTGCTCCGGGCCGCGGACGACGAGCACGCCGCCCCGCACCCCCTCACCCCCGCCGAAGCGGCCCTCACCGCGGCCCGCGCCGCGAAGCTCCTCGCACCGCTGCTCCCCGAACCGCTGGACCACGTCCTGCTCCAGGCCGACCTCACGGCGGTCGCGCCGGGCCCCCTGGAGCGCCCGCTCGCGGACGCCCTCTCCGTCATCGCGGACGTCGAGTCGAAGGGCGGCGCGACGGTCTACCGCTTCACGCCGGGCTCCGTGCGCCGCGCGCTCGACGCCGGCCGCACGGCATCCGACCTCCAGACCTTCCTCACCCAGCACTCCCGTACGCCCGTCCCGCAGCCCCTCGCCTACCTCATCGACGACGTCGCCCGCCGCCACGGCCATCTGCGGATCGGCGCGGCCTCCGCGTACGTGCGCTGCGACGACGACGCCGTGCTCGGCGAGATCCTGGCGGACCGGCGGTCCGTGCCGCTGCGCCTGCGCCGCCTGGCGCCGACCGTCCTCGCGGCCCAGGCCGACCCCGGCACGCTCCTCGAAGGCCTGCGCTCCATGGGCTTCGCCCCGGCCGCCGAGACCCCCGAGGGCGACGTCCTGATCGCCCGCGCACACGCCCACCGCACGCCGCCCCGCACCGCGCCCGACCCGGTCCCCGACGGCCCGCCGCTGCCCGACGACACCCTCATCGAAGCGGCGCTGCGGGCGATCCGCGCGGGCGACGCCGCCTCCACCGCACCGCGCAAGCAGGCCCCCGCCCACCCCGGCAACGGCGAGCTGCCGCGCACCGGCTCCGCCGAGACCCTCGCCACGATGCAGGCCGCGGTCCTCACCGGCGAGGCCCTCTGGATCGGCTACGTCAACGCGGAGGGCGCCGCGAGCCAGCGCGTCATCGCCCCCGTCCGCGTAGAGGGCGGCTTCGTCACGGCCTACGACCACACGGCCGACGAGGTCCGCACCTATCCGCTGCACCGGGTGACGGGGGTGGCGGAGCTCTCCGAGCAGTGACGCCACCCGCCCGCCGGGATGCGGCACACTGGACGTTTGGCCCGTGCGGAAGGAAGTGCGTACGTGAACGGTCCACTCATCGTCCAGAGCGACAAGACCCTGCTCCTCGAGGTCGACCACGAGAAGGCCGACGCCTGCCGCCGGGCCATCGCCTCGTTCGCCGAGCTGGAGCGGGCTCCCGAGCACATCCACACCTACCGGGTGACGCCGCTCGGGCTGTGGAACGCGCGGGCCGCCGGGCACGACGCGGAACAGGTCGTGGACGCGCTGGTGGAGTTCAGCCGGTACCCCGTGCCGCACGCGCTGCTCGTCGACATCGCCGAGACGATGGACCGCTACGGGCGGCTCACGCTGAGCAAGCACCCGGCGCACGGTCTGGTGCTCACGAGCACCGACCGGCCGGTCCTGGAGGAGATCCTCCGCTCGAAGCGGATCCAGCCGCTGGTCGGCGCCCGCCTCGACGCCGACACCGTCGCCGTGCACCCCTCCGAGCGCGGGCAGATCAAGCAGACGCTGCTGAAGCTGGGCTGGCCGGCCGAGGACCTCGCCGGGTACGTGGACGGCGAGGCGCACGAGATCGCGCTCGACGAGACCGAGTGGTCCCTGCGCCCGTACCAGAAGCAGGCCGTGGAGAACTTCTGGCACGGCGGGTCCGGTGTCGTCGTGCTCCCCTGCGGCGCCGGTAAGACGCTCGTCGGCGCCGGGGCCATGGCCGAGGCCAAGGCGACCACGCTGATCCTCGTCACGAACACCGTCTCGGCCCGCCAGTGGAAGCACGAGCTGATCAGGCGGACGTCGCTGACCGAGGAGGAGATCGGCGAGTACAGCGGTACGAAGAAGGAGATCCGCCCGGTCACCATCGCCACGTACCAGGTCCTGACGACGAAGCGGAAGGGTGTGTACCCGCACCTGGAGCTGTTCGACTCCCGCGACTGGGGCCTCGTCGTCTACGACGAGGTGCACCTGCTGCCCGCGCCGGTCTTCAAGTTCACCGCCGACCTCCAGGCCCGCCGCCGCCTCGGCCTCACCGCCACCCTCGTACGCGAGGACGGGCGCGAGTCCGACGTGTTCTCGCTGATCGGCCCCAAGCGGTTCGACGCTCCGTGGAAGGAGATCGAGGCGCAGGGCTACATCGCGCCCGCCGACTGCGTCGAGGTCCGCGTGAACCTGACGGACTCCGAGCGGCTCGCCTACGCCACCGCCGAGCCCGAGGAGAAGTACCGGTTCTGCGCGACGACGGCGACGAAGCAGAAGGTGACGGAGGCGCTGGTCCGCAAGCACACGGGTGAGCAGACGCTCGTCATCGGCCAGTACATCGACCAGCTCGACGAGCTGGGCGAGCACCTGGACGTGCCGGTCATCAAGGGCGAGACGACGAACGCGGTGCGCGAGAAGCTCTTCGAGGCGTTCCGGCAGGGCGAGATCAACGTCCTGGTCGTCTCCAAGGTCGCGAACTTCTCCATCGACCTGCCGGAGGCGACGGTCGCGATCCAGGTGTCCGGCACGTTCGGCTCGCGCCAGGAGGAGGCCCAGCGGCTCGGCCGGGTGCTGCGTCCGAAGGCGGACGGCCATGAGGCGCGCTTCTACTCGGTCGTCGCCCGCGACACCATCGACCAGGACTTCGCGGCTCACCGGCAGCGATTCTTGGCGGAACAGGGGTATGCCTACCGGATCGTCGACGCGGACGAACTCCTGGCGGAGAGCTGACCCGTCGTCCTACCGGGTACCGGCGCCCCACGCCACGGGGCTCCGCCCCGGACCCCACTGCTCAATCGCCGCAGAGGCTTGAAATACCACGGCGCAGCCGAGTAGGGCGTACGGGGAGGACAGGGGTTGTTGCCACCAGGTGAGGTGGAGGTCCAGGTTTCCCTGGTGCGGCAGCAGCCACATGGTGCGGGCCGTGAAGAGGGCCGCGAGCACCCACGCCGTACGACGCCGCCCCTCGGCCCACACCACCGCGATCAGCGGCACGCACCACACCCAGTGGTGCGACCAGCTGATGGGCGAGACGAGCAGCGCGGTGAACGCCGTGAGCACCACCCCGTGTGACTCGCGGCGCGCCCACCGCACGGCCGCGTACAGCCCCACCACCGCGACGAGCCCGGCCGGCACGGCCCACAGCAACCCCGGTTCGGCGGTGTGCAGCACCCGCGCGACCAGCCCCTGCAAGGACTGGTTGTCGACGATCCACGCCTTGCCGACCCGCCCCGTCTCGTAGAGCCGCCGCGTCCAGAACTCCCCACTGGCGTACGGCAGGACGAACGCTCCCACCACGACGGTGCCGGCGAACCCGGCCACCGCGTGTGCCGCCTCCCGCCGCCTCCCCGCCAGGAACAGGTACACGATGAAGACGGCGGGCGTGAGCTTGATGCCGGTCGCGATGCCGAGCGCGATGCCCTTGCCGGGCGCGCCGGGCGGCCGCGTCAGATCCCACAGGATCAGGCACGCCAGCGCGAGGTTGATCTGCCCGAACAGCACCGTCTGGAAGACCGGTTCGAGCCACAGCGCGAGCGCGGCGACCGCGCACACCGCCGCCCCCGACACCCGCAGCCCCGCGAGCCGGCAGGACAGCCGTACCAGCACCACGACCAGCGCGATGTTGCCGAGCAGGAAGACGGCCTTGAGCACGGTCAGCGGAACCCACGCCGTCGGCACGAAGAGCAGCGCCGCGAACGGCGGGTAAGTGGCGGGGAGTTGCCAGTCGGTGACCGTGAACCCGTACAGATCGCCACCCCCGGCGAGCACGGCGGCCCCCTCGGCCCGATAGACGAGAACGTCCGCCATGGGGGCGGACTGGAGGACGCAGAGAGCAAGGAACGCGGCTACGGAGACGACGAGAAGCAGGAAGCTACGGGCGGTCACGACACGTGACGCTACGTCAGTCACCCGCGCGACCGCGCCATTCACCCCTCTGTGGCGAGCGGGCCCATCAAGCCCCTGCCACGGGTGAGCCATTCAAGCCCCTGCGGCGATTGAGCAGCGGGGTCCGGGGCAGAGCCCCGGGACCGCAACCCCGTTGCCGCGCACACGCTAGAAACTCCCCCGGAACCGCCGCAGCCGCAGACTGTTCCCGACCACGAACACCGACGAAAAGGCCATCGCCGCCCCCGCGATCATCGGATTCAACAACCCCGCCGCGGCAAGCGGCAACGCCGCCACGTTGTACGCGAAGGCCCAGAACAGGTTGCTCTTGATCGTGCCCAACGTCCGCCGCGAGAGCCGAATCGCATCGACCGCCGCCCGCAGATCCCCCCGTACGAGCGTGAGGTCCCCCGCCTCGATCGCCGCATCCGTCCCCGTGCCCATCGCGAGCCCGAGGTCGGCCTGCGCGAGCGCCGCCGCGTCGTTGACGCCGTCGCCGACCATGGCCACCGAACGCCCCTCGCCCTGAAGGCGCTTGACGACGTCGACCTTGTCCTGCGGAAGCACCTCCGCGATGACGTCCGCCGGATCCGTGATGCCGACCTCCGCCGCCACGGAACGGGCCACCGCCTCGTTGTCCCCGGTCAGCAGCACCGGCCGAAGCCCGAGCCCCCGCAGCCGCCGGACGGCCTCCGCGCTGGTCTCCTTCACCGCGTCGGCGACCTCCAGGACCGCGCGCGCCTCACCGTCCCAGGCCACGGCGATCGCCGTACGCCCGGCCGCCTCGGCCTCGGCCTTCGCCTTGGCGAGCGCCTCCGGGAGGTGGATCTCCCACTCCTTCAGCAACTGCTCGCGCCCGACCAGCACCGCGTGCCTGTCCACGACCCCCTGGACGCCGAGCCCGGCGACGTTCACGAAGTCCTCCGGCGTCGGCAGCGTGCCGACCTCGGCCGCCGCGCCCGCCGCCACGGCCTGCGCGATCGGGTGCTCGGACGCGTGCTCCAACGCCCCGGCGAGGCGCAGCACTTCGGCCCGCTCGACGCCCTCGGCGGTGTGCGCGCCGAGCAGCGTCATACGTCCGGTGGTGACGGTTCCGGTCTTGTCGAGGACGATCGTGTCGACGGCCCGGGTCGACTCCAGGACCTCCGGGCCCTTGATCAGGATGCCGAGCTGGGCGCCGCGCCCCGTGCCGACCATGAGGGCGGTGGGCGTCGCGAGCCCGAGGGCGCACGGGCAGGCGATGATCAGTACGGCGACGGCGGCGGTGAAGGCCGCGGTCCAGCCGGCGCCGTTGCCCAGCCAGAAGCCGAGGGTGGCGACGGCGAGGGCGATGACGACCGGGACGAAGACCCCGGAAATGCGGTCCGCGAGCCGCTGGGCGGCGGCCTTGCCGTTCTGCGCGTCCTCGACGAGCCTCGCCATCCGGGAGAGCTGGGTGTCGGAGCCGACCCGGGTGGTCTCGACGACGAGGCGTCCGCCGACGTTGAGCGTGGCTCCGGTGACGGCGTCGCCGACCGCGACCTCGACCGGTACGGACTCGCCGGTGAGCATGGAGGCGTCCACGGCGGAGGAGCCATCGACGACGGTGCCGTCGGTGGCGATCTTCTCGCCGGGCCGGACGAGGAACCGGTCGCCGACCTTCAACTCCGCCACGGGGATGGTCATTTCGTGGCCGCCGTCATGGAGGACGGTGACGTCCTTCGCGCCGAGTTCGAGCAGCGCCCTGAGCGCGGCGCCCGCCTTCCGCTTGGAGCGGGCCTCGAAGTAGCGGCCCGCGAGGATGAAGGCGGTGACGCCCGCGGCGGCCTCCAGATAGATGTTCCCCGCGCCGTCGCCGCGCCCGATCGTCAGCTCGAAGGGGTGTGTCATTCCGGGCTCACCGGCCGTGCCGAAGAACAGGGCCCACAGCGACCACAGGAACGCGGCCGATGTGCCCAGTGAGATCAGCGTGTCCATGGTCGCGGCGCCGTGCCGCGCGTTCGTGAACGCCGCCTTGTGGAAGGGCCAGGCCGCGTAGACCACGACGGGCGCGGTCAGCGTCAGGGACAGCCACTGCCAGTACTCGAACTGGAGGGCCGGGATCATGGCCATCGCGATGACGGGCGCGGCGAGCAGCACCGCGGTGATCAGGCGCTGGCGCAGCGGGCGGAGCTCGTCGGCGGCGGCCTCGGGGGCCTGTTCGCCGGCGACCGCGGGGGGCGTGGGCTCCTGCGCCGAGTAGCCGGTGGCCTCGACCGTCGCGATGAGGTCGGCGACCTCGACGCCGTCCGCGAAGCTGACCTTCGCCTTCTCGGTGGCGTAGTTGACGGTCGCCTCGACGCCGTCCATCCGGTTGAGCTTCTTCTCGACACGCGCGGCGCACGACGCGCAGGTCATGCCGCCAATGGCGAGTTCCACCTGCGCTGGCGGGGCGACGGTGTGCGCCGACATGATGCCTCCTTCGGTCATGGTACCCGGGTCGGGTACCCGTGATCTGATCCATTTATACCCCTAGGGGGTATCGTAAGCAAGGCGGTCTCCGGCTTGACTTCATACCCCCCAGGGGTATCTTCATGACTACAGCACAGCGCCCGAAAGCGCAGCATCCGAAACCGCCCTCACGGGCCTCGTCCGAGGAGCCCACCATGCAGACCGGCCTCAAGATCGCCGCCTTCGCCGCGGCAGCAGCCGCCACCTTCGGCACCGCGTACGGGGTGGGAAGCGCGGCGGACCCGGTCGTCGCCGAGAAGCGGCCGGCCGCGCACGACGAGCACGGCTCCACCGAGAAGGACGCGGAGCCGGAGCACGGTGGCCACGCCGAGGCGGGCGCCGCGGCCGATGTCACCCCCGGCGGGCTCCAGGTCTCCGAGCGCGGCTACACGCTCGACCTGGAACGGGACCGCCTCCCCGACCGGACGGGCGAGCTGCGCTTCACCATCCGCAAGGACGGCGGGCACGGCGCCGGAAAGCCCGTGACCTCGTACAAGAAGGAGCACGGCAAGGAGCTGCATTTGATCGTCGCCTCGCGCGATCTGACCGCGTACCGCCATCTGCACCCGGTGCGGGCCGCCGACGGAACCTGGTCGACGCCGGTCTCGCTCCCCAAGGCGGGCGACTATCGCGTGTTCGCCGACTTCACGCCGCGTGGCGAGGAGAAGGGCCTCACCCTCGGCGCCGGCCTCGGCGTCGCGGGGACGTACAAGCCCGAACCGCTGCCGGAGCACTCCACGACGGCGCGCGTCGCGGACGGCTACGAGGTCCGGGTGGACGGCGAGCTGAAGGCGGGCGCCGCGAGCGAGCTCGCGCTCAGCGTCAGCAAGGACGGCAGGCCCGTCACCGACCTGGAGCCCTACCTCGGCGCCTACGGGCATCTGGTCGCGCTGCGCTCGGGTGACCTGGCCTACCTGCACGTCCACCCGCACGAGGGCAGGCCGGGCCCGAAGGTCGCCTTCACCGCGACCGCTCCCAGCGCGGGAACGTACCGGCTCTTCCTCGATTTCAAGCACGACGGCGAGGTGCGGACAGCTGCGTTCACGGTGCACGCGGCGTAGGCTGAGCGGGACATTGGACTAGACCTGTCTCCGGTGCCCCGGGCAGGCCGTCGCGACGGGAGCCTCATGAGCAAGCGAGCAGTCCTGGAGGTGATCGCCCTCGACGCCGAGGACGCGATCGCCGCCCAGGCCGGGGGTGCGGACCGCCTGGAGCTGGTCACCGACATGGCCGCGGACGGGCTGACACCGTCGGTGGAGACGTTCACCGCGGTCCGCGCCGCCGTGGACATCCGGCTGCGCGTGATGCTGCGGCTCGCGGACGGATTCGCCGCCGGGGACGTGTCCGCCCTGGTGGAGCGGGCCCGGGAGCTGCGGGCCGCGGGCGCGGACGAGTTCGTGCTCGGGTTCCTGGACGAGCACGGGGGGCCGGATCTCACGGCCGTCGAGCGGCTCGTGGCCGAGCTTGACGGCTGCCGCTGGACGTTCCACCGGGCCATCGACCGGGCCGCCGACCGCGATGCGCTCCGCAAGCAGCTCGCCGATCTGCCGGGGCTCGACACGTACCTCACCGCCGGTTCGGCGGACGGGGTGGACGCGGGGCTCGACGTCCTGCTCGCGGAGGCGGCGCGGTCCGCCTCCGGCGAGCCCGGGTACGAGCAGCAGGTCCTGGTGGGCGGGGGGCTCCGCCTTGACCATGTGGCGGGGTTGCGGGCGGCGGGGGTCTCGGGCTTCCACATCGGCGGGGCGAGTCGTCCCGCGGGGTGGGCGGCGCCGGTTTCCGCGGATGCGGTGCGGGTGTGGCGGGAGGCGTTGGACGGGTAGTCCGTTTGGCCCTGGCTCCCCGTCCCTACGCCACGGGGCTCCGCCCCGGACCCCGCTGCTCAATCGCCGCAGGGGCTTGATTTGCCCACCCGCCGCCTGGGGCAAATCGGGTGGCGGTCACCCCGGCTAGGTCAACTGCGTTGGCAGCGGGGCCGTGTGGGTTACCAGGAGGCCCGATACCGCGCGGGTCAGCGAGACGTACAGGCGCCGCAAGCCCGTCCGCTCGTCCGGTTCCCCGTCGACCACGGCGGCCGGCTCGTCCAGGACCACGTAGTCGTACTCAAGGCCCTTGGCGAGCGACGCCGGGACCAGCGTCAGGCGCGCCTCGGCGGTCGTCTCCTCGCCCGGGGCGAGATACGCCAACCCGGCCTCCGCCAGCGCCGCGCCGAGCGCCTCGCACCGCGCGTCCGCCGCGATGAGCCCGACCGAGCCCTCGTTCCGCAGCGCCTCGACGCACGCCGCCACCACGTCCCCGGCCCCGGCCACCGGCCGCACCTCGACCGCCCCCGGGTTCTCCCGCACCGACTCCACCGGCGTGAGCCCCGGCGCGATGTCCGGCAGCAGCAGGGACGCGTACGTGATGACGTCCGTCGGCACACGGAAGCCCGCCGTCAGCTCCTCCACCACCGCGTCCGCCTTGCCGAGGTGGTGCAGCGCCTCGTCCCAACTCCGCGTCGACCACGGCGTCGTACCCTGCGCGAGGTCCCCGAGGACGGTCACCGAACCGGTCGTGGCGCGCCGTCCCACGGCGCGGTACTGCATGGGCGACAGGTCCTGCGCCTCGTCGAGCACCACATGGCCCAGCGAGTGCGTCCGCTCGATCAGATCGAGCGCCTCGTCGATCAACACGGCGTCCGCGGCGGCCCACTTGACGCTTTTCACGCTCCGCGCCGGCTTCGCCCACAGCACGGTCTTCTGCTCCTCGTCGTCGAGCAGCCCCTCCGCGTGCTCGGCCAGGAAGTCGCCGTCCGACAGCAGCCGCAGCACCAGCTTCGCCGGGTCGACGGCCGGCCAGACCTCCTTGACCACGGCCTTCACTGCGGCATTGCGCGCCACCGCGTTCTGCACCCGGTCGTCCGGCGCCTCGCCCGCGCGCTCCATCTGGACGAGCACGGCGTGCGCGATCCGCTGCGGCAGGGCCTCGCGCGCGGCCCCGTACCGCATGTCGCGTGCCATCAACTCCCGTACGATCTCCTCCAGTTCGTACGACGGAACCCGCCAGCGGCGCGAGCCCCGCACCACCACGACCCCTTCGCCGGGCAGCGTGATGTGCGAGCGCAGGGCACGCCGCAGCACCTCGGCCATCCGCGCGTCGCCCTTCACCAGGGCGGCGGCGGGGTCGTCGACGCCCCGCACCTCCACATGCGCGACGAGGTCGTCCACCGTCGCCTGCTTGACCTCCAGCTCGCCCAGCGCGGGCAGGACCTGCTCGATGTAGTGGAGGAAGGACGCGTTCGGCCCGATGACCAGCGTCCCGGTACGGGCGAGGCGCTCCCGGTGCGCGTACAGCAGATACGCGACTCGGTGCAGGCCGACGGCCGTCTTCCCGGTCCCTGGGCCGCCCTGCACGCACACGGACCCGGCGAGCCCGCTCCTGACGATCTCGTCCTGCTCCGGCTGAATGGTGGCAACGATGTCGCGCATCGGGCCGACACGGGGCCGCTCGATCTCCTGCTGGAGCAGCTTGCTGGTCTGCTCCGCCTCCGTCGGGTCGGTGAGGTGCTCGTCCTCGTACGCGGTGAGGTCGCCGCCCGTGTAACCGAAACGGCGGCGCAGCGCGACGTCCATCGGGTTCTTCTTGGAGGCCCGGTAGAACGGCTGGGACACGGGCGCACGCCAGTCGATCACCATCGGGTCGCCCTCGACGTCGTGCACGTGCCGCCGGCCGATGTAGAACTTCTCGCCCTCGGCCCCCTCGGCGACGTCCGCGCCCGGTGCGTGCAGATAGTCGAGGCGCCCGAAGAACAGCGGGGTGTGGCTGAGGTCGGCGAGCGCCTTGATCCGCTCGTCGATCTGGTGCTGCAGCACCTCGGCGTTCACCCAGTTCGCGGTGACGTCGCGGATGTCGAGCGCCTCCGCGTCCTCACGCATCGCGCGCAGGGCGGAACGGGACGAGACCAGGTGCGTGCGCTCGCGCTCGAGCGGTGAGGTCGAGGGCGCGGACGACGGCGGTGACGTGCTCACGGGGTTCTGCCTCCGGATCCAGGTACGCGTGTACAACGTTCCCGGCCGGTTTCCGTCCGGTCGGCGGCGCTCCGGCTGGCCGCCGGTGGGGGCGGGTACAGGGAGGCGGGCAGACCGGCGAGTGTACGGGACGGCTTGCGCCGGGATCCAACGAGTTTCCGGCCCGCCGCTCCCCCGGACACGGGGCTCCGCCCCGGACCCCGCTGCTCAAACGCCGCAGGGGCTTGAAATACCGGCAAAGCCCACAGGCCCTATGGTCGTCCCCATGACGGACCACGACTCCACGGCCACTCCGGATCTTCGTGAACGCTGGGCCCGTACCCTGCGCGCGGCAACCGCGGACAAGGACCTCGACCCGTATCCGTACGCCGACAACCTCCTGGCCCGGTGGTCCGAGCCGCAGCGCAAGTACCACACGGTCGACCACCTCACGGCGGTGCTCGACCACATCGACGTGCTGGAGGAGCACGCGGAGCGGCCCGAGCTCGTACGGCTCGCGGCCTGGTTCCACGACGCGGTGTACCGGCCCGACCGCTCGGAGAACGAGGAGCGCTCCGCCGCCCTCGCCGAGCGCGCGCTGGCGGAGGCCGGGATGGGTCCCGAGGACATCGCCGAGGTGGTCCGCCTCGTCCTTCTCACCGTCACGCACGACCCGGCCGAGGACGACACCGACGGCGAGGCGCTGTGCGATGCCGACCTGGCGATCCTGGCCGCACCCGCGCCCGCCTACGCCGCGTACACCAAGGCCGTCCGCGCGGAGTACGCCTTCGTGCCGGACGAGGCGTTCCGCGAGGGGCGGGCCGGGGTCCTGCGCCAACTCCTCGACCTGCCACGCCTGTTCCGGACCCCGCACGGCCGGTCCCACTGGGAGTCCGCGGCCCGCGAGAACCTGACCGCCGAGCTGGATCTGCTGACTCCCTGACCCGCCGGTCCGGGAATGCCATCCGTGACGTCCCGGTTGGCTCCTTACATGTCCCCACAGTCCAGCCCAGACTCCCCAGGCTCCACAGACCTCCGCTCGAACACCCGCATGCCCCTGGCCGTCTACATCCTCGGCCTCAGCGTCTTCGCCCTCGGGACCAGCGAGTTCATGCTCTCCGGGATCCTCCCCGCGGTCGCCGACGACATGGACGTCACGATCCCGCAGGCCGGGCTGCTGATCTCGGCCTTCGCGATCGGCATGGTGGTCGGCGCCCCGCTGCTCGCGGTGGCGACGCTGCGCCTGCCGCGCCGGACCACCCTGATCTCGCTCATCACGGTGTTCGGCCTGGGCCAGATCGCGGGCGCGCTCGCCCCGACCTACGCGATCCTGTTCGCCTCCCGCGTCGTCTCGGCCCTCGCCTGCGCCGGCTTCTGGGCGGTCGGCGCGGCGGTCGCCATCGCGATGGTGCCGGTGAACCAGCGGGCCCGCGCGATGGCCGTGATGATCGGCGGCCTGTCGATCGCGAACGTGCTCGGCGTCCCGGTCGGCGCGTTCCTCGGCGAAGGGCTCGGCTGGCGCGCCGCGTTCTGGGCGGTGGCCGCCGCCTCCGCGATCGCTCTCGTCGGCATCGTGACGCTCGTGCCGAAGATCCCCCTGCCGGACGAACGGCCGCGGCTCAAGCGGGAGTTGAGCATCTACGCGGACCGCCAGGTGTGGCTGTCCATCGCCATCACCGCGCTCGCCGCGGGCGGCGTCTTCTGCGCGTTCAGCTATCTCTCGCCGCTCCTGACGGACGTCGCGGGCCTGCCCGAGAGCTGGGTGCCCGCCGTGCTCGCCCTGTTCGGGTTGGGCGCTCTCGCCGGTACGACGCTCGGCGGGCGGATCGCCGACGCGCACCTCTTCGGGGTCCTGCTGACCGGCATCACCGCGTCCACCGTCTTCCTCGCGGCGCTCGCCGTGCTCGGCCACTTCGCGGTCGCGGCGGTGGCCCTGTCGTTCCTGCTCGGCTTCTCCGCCTTCTACACGGCACCGGCCCTCAACGCCCGGATGTTCAACGTCGCGGGCGCCGCCCCCACCCTGGCGGGCGCCACCACGACCGCCGCCTTCAACCTGGGCAACACGGGTGGCCCCTGGCTCGGCGGCACGGTGATCGACGCGGATCTCGGTTACCCGGCCACGGCGTGGGCCGGGGGCGCGATGACGGTGGTGGCGCTCGTGTTGACCGTGGCGTCGGTGCGGTTGCACCGGCATGCGAGGTCGAAGGTCGTCGCAGGTTCCGGGAGCGTGCCCGACGTCGCGGGGCTCCGCCCCGGACCCCGCGCCTCAAACTCCCCCAGCTAACGCTGGGAGGTACCCCCTGCAGGGCTTGATTTCACCGCCCCTTCCGCCTCCGCAGCCCCGCCTCCGTAAGCCTGCGCACCAGTTCCTTCGAGCCGATCTCGACCGCGCCCGCGCGCACCGCGTCCACGTACCGGTGCGACGGGAGGTCGTAATGGTCGCGCTCGAAGGCGCGCGGCGGAACGCCCAACCGCTCGGCGAACGCGTGGAGTTCGTCGTACGAGACATCGCTGACCAGGTGCGACCACATGCGGTCGTGCCCCGGCCAGTTCGGCGGGTCTATGTAGACCGTCACCCCGTCACCGACCCGAGGCCGCCGACCGGTGCCACGGTCACGCCCGCCTCCGAGCACACCCAGTGCGGGTCCGCGCCCAGCTCCGGCTCGACGTCCAGCGCGTGCGGGGCCTCCGCGCCCGAGCCGGGGCCGCACACCGGGCACAGCGGCCAGCGGCCGTGGCGCTCCAGGATCCCGTCCTGGACGTCCTGGGCGACGAGGCCGGTCACGAACTCCACCCCCTCCGGCCACTGCTCCACCCACCAGCGCCGCGAGACGATCGACTCCTCCACCAGCGAGACGATGTCCGAATCCGCGACGTCGCCCGCCTTCAGGTCCGCGAGCACGAGCGCGCGGGCCGCATGCAGGGCCTGCTCCAAGGGGCTGATGGTGTCCATGCAACCAATTGTGTGCCATACGGCACGGTCGAAGGACTCTTGACCCCGACCCCTCCCGAAAATATCTTTCATTACGTGAGCAATGACGTGAAGGAAAGTTTCGCGGGGGACGCGCCGCCGGCACCCGCCGCCCTCGCCGCCAAGGTGCGCACCCTCGCGCCGTCCATGACCCGCTCCATGCAGCGGGTCGCCGAGGCGGTCGCCGCGGACCCGGCCGGCTGCGCCGCCCTGACCGTCACCGGACTCGCCGAGCTCACCGGCACCAGCGAGGCCACGGTGGTCCGCACCGCCCGCATCCTCGGCTACCCCGGCTACCGGGATCTGCGCCTGGCGCTCGCCGGGCTCGCCGCCCAGCAGCAGTCGGGCCGGGCACCCGCCGTCACCGCGGACATCGCCGTCGACGACCCGCTGACCGACGTCGTCGCCAAGCTCGCCTACGACGAGCAGCAGACCCTCGCCGACACCGCCGCCGCACTCGACACCACGCAGCTCGGCGCCGCCGTGACCGCCATGGCGAGCGCGGGCCGCGTCGAGATCTACGGCATGGCGGCCTCCGGCCTCGTGGCCCAGGACCTCGCGCAGAAGCTGCTGCGCATCGGCCGGCACGCGTACGCGCACTCCGACCCGCACCTGGCCGTCCACAACGCGGTGACGCTCCGCTCGGGGGACGTGGCGGTGGCGATCACCCACTCCGGCACCACCGGCGACGTGATCGAACCGCTGCGGGTCGCCTTCGAGCGCGGCGCCACCACGATCGCGATCACCGGCCGCCCCGGCAGCCCGGTCTCCCAGTACGCCGACCACATACTGACCACGTCCATCGCCCGCGAGAGCGAGCTGCGCCCCGCGGCGATGTCCTCCCGGACCAGCCAGCTCCTGGTCGTGGACTGCCTCTTCGTGGGCATCGCCCAACGCACCTACGAAACGGCCGCGCCCGCGCTCTCCGCGTCGTACGAGGCCCTGGCCCACCGCCACCGGTCCGCTCCGCGGGGCGGCCGCCAGTGATGCCCGCCGCACCGCCACGGGGCTCCGCCCCGGACCCCGCGCCTCAATCGCCGGCGGGGCTTGATAGATCAAGCCCCGCCGAGCTTGATGGATCAAGTCCCGCTGAGCTTGGTGGATCAAGCCCCTGCGGCGATTGAGCAGCGGGGTCCGGGGCAGCGCCCCGGGACCGCAACTCCGGCCCACCGCAACAGAACCCTCCCGCCCACACAGAGAGCCGCCCCCCGATGACCGCCACCCCAGACGCCCCCTACGCCGACCTCCGCGCCCAGCTCGACACGCTCACGACGGAGGCGTTCCGCCCGGAACTCGCCGAGATCGACCAGCTCTCCACGCAGGAGATCGCGAAGCTGATGAACGGCGAGGACGCCTCCGTGCCCACCGCCGTCGCCGCCCAGCTCCCGCAGATCGCCGCCGCGATCGACGGCATCGCCGAGCGCATGGCCCGCGGCGGCCGCCTCGTCTACGCGGGCGCCGGCACCGCGGGCCGGATGGGCGTCCTCGACGCCTCCGAGTGCCCGCCCACCTTCAACACGTGGGACGGCCAGGTCGTCGGCCTGATCGCGGGCGGCCCCTCCGCCATGGTCAAGGCCGTCGAGGGCGCCGAGGACTCCAAGGAGCTCGCGGCCGCCGACCTGGACGGCATCGACCTCACCGCGAACGACATCGTCGTCGGCATCTCGGCCTCGGGCCGCACCCCGTACGCGATCGGCGCCGTCGAGCACGCCCGCGCCCGCTACGGCGCGCTCACCGTCGGCCTGTCCTGCAACGCGGACAGCGCGCTCGCCGGCGCCGCGGACCACGGCATCGAGGTCGTCGTCGGCCCCGAGCTGCTCACCGGATCCACCCGCCTGAAGGCGGGCACGGCCCAGAAGCTCGTGCTCAACATGCTGTCGACGATCTCCATGATCCGGCTCGGCAAGACGTACGGAAACCTCATGGTCGACGTGCGTGCCTCCAACGAGAAGCTGCGGGCCCGCTCCCGCCGCATCGTCTCCCTCGCCACCGGCGCAGACGACGCCGCCATCGAGGCCGCGCTCGCCGCGACCGACGGCGAGGTCAAGAACGCCATCCTCGTCGTCCTCGGCGACGTCGACGGCCCCACCGCCGACCGGCTCCTCACGGAGTCCGACGGCCACCTGCGCGCCGCGCTCGCGGCCGCCGCCACCAAGTAGTCCCCGCCCATCCCCGAGCACCACCTGCACAGCAAGGCAAGACGCACCATGGCCGATAACACCGAGAACAAGAACCGCGCCGTCGCCGCCGCGATCCTCCCGCTCGTCGGCGGCGCAGCGAACGTCACCTCCGTGGTCCACTGCATGACCCGGCTCCGGCTGGGTCTCGCGGACCGTTCGCTCGTCCAGGACGAGGCGCTCAAGGCGCTTCCCGACGTCATGGGCGTCGTCGAGGACGAGACGTACCAGATCGTCCTCGGGCCGGGGAAGGTCGCCCGGGTCACGCCCGAGTTCGAGACCCTGGTGGAGGAGGGCAAGGCAGCCGCCCCGGCGCCCGCCCCCGCCTCGCCCGGCGCCTCCGCGGACGACCTCGCCTCCCAGGGCGCGGCGATCAAGGCGCAGCAGAAGGCGAAGAACGCCACCCCGTTCAAGCTGTTCCTGCGCAAGATCGCCAACATCTTCGTGCCGTTGATCCCGGCGCTGATCGGCTGCGGCATCATCGCCGGCCTCAACGGCCTGATGATCAACCTGGGCTGGCTGCCGTCGGTCACCCCGGCGCTCGCCGCGATCGCCTCCGGCTTCATGGCGCTGATCGCCGTGTTCGTCGGCTACAACACCGCCAAGGAGTTCGGCGGTACGCCGATCATCGGCGGTGCCGTCGCGGCGATCATCGTCTACCCGGGCGTCGCCGAAATCTCCGCGTTCGGGCACAAGCTCTCCCCCGGCCAGGGCGGTGTGCTCGGCGCGCTCGGCGCGGCGGTGCTCGCGGTCTACATCGAGAAGTGGTGCCGCAAGTGGGTGCCCGAGTCGCTCGACGTGCTGGTCACTCCCACCCTCACCGTTCTGATCTCCGGCCTGGTCACGATCTTCGGCCTGATGTTCGTGGCGGGCGAGGTCTCCACCGCCATCGGCACGGGTGCCAACTGGCTCCTGGAGAACACCGGCGTCTTCGCCGGCGCGGTCCTCGGCGGCCTCTTCCTCCCGCTGGTGATGCTCGGCCTGCACCAGGCCCTGATCCCCATCCACACCACGCTGATCGAGCAGCAGGGCTACACCGTCCTCCTGCCCATCCTGGCGATGGCGGGCGCGGGCCAGGTCGGCGCGGCGATCGCCGTCTTCAAGAAGCTCAAGCACAACACGTCGATCCGCAAGACCATCAAGTCGGCGCTCCCCGCGGGCTTCCTGGGCGTCGGTGAGCCCCTGATCTACGGTGTCTCGCTGCCGCTCGGCCGCCCCTTCATCACGGCGTGCGTCGGCGGCGCCGCGGGCGGCGCGTTCATCGGCGTCTTCTCGATGCTCGGCACCCAGGTCGGCTCGACGGCCATCGGCCCGTCCGGCTGGGCCTTGTTCCCGCTCCTCGACGGCAACAAGGGACTCGGGCTGACCTGCGCGGTCTACCTGGGCGGCCTGCTCGTCGGCTACGTCGTCGGCTTCCTGGCGACGTACTACTTCGGCTTCACCGACGAGATGATGCTGGAGTTCAACCGGGACGTGAACACGGGCGAATCCCCCGAGGCCCGCGCCGAGGAAGGCCCTTCGGCCCCGGCCCTGGACCCGGACCCCGAACCGAAGGAACCCGCGAAGGTCTGACCCGCTCCACATGCGGCGGGCCCCGCCCTCCCGCATCCTGAGCGCATGGCTGACAGCACCCTTTCGAAGATCTCCTGGACCGAGTTCCGCCCGGACCGGCGCCGGCTGACCGCGGGGGCGGCGCTCACCGGTGTCGGCACCCTCACCGCGATGGCCGGGGTCGGCGTCCTCGTCTACGAACTGGCCCGCGCGGGCCGCAGCTGGACCGGCTCCTGGGAGGTCCCGCCCTCCGAGCTGGCCACCCGCGCCCTCCACCAGGCCCAGGCAGTAGCAACCAGCGCCACGCGCGCGGGCCGCGACACCTGGAAGTCCTACCAGGAGAACGCCGCGTAGACGCCCCCCGCACGGGGCTCCGCCCCGGACCCCGCTGCTCAATCGCCGCAGGGGCTTGATCCATCAAGCCCCTGCGGCGGATTGATCTATCAAGCCCCGCCGGCGTTTGAGGCGCGGGGTCCGGGGCGGAGCCCCGAGAGCGCAACCACGGCTGGGCAGGCGAAAACGCCCGAGGGCGGCACCATCTCGCGAAGAGACGGTGCCGCCCTCGAGTTACGGACGACCTGAACCGAGACGGCTCAGAAGTCCATGTCACCGCCCGGCATGCCGCCACCGGCCGGCGCAGCGCCCGCCTTCTCCGGCTTGTCGGCGATAACGGCCTCGGTGGTGAGGAACAGCGCGGCGATCGACGCGGCGTTCTGCAGCGCGGAGCGCGTCACCTTGGCGGGGTCGATGATGCCTTCGGCGATCATGTCGACGTAGTCACCCGTGGCGGCGTTCAGACCGTGACCGACGGTCAGGTTGCGCACCTTCTCCACGACGACGCCACCCTCGAGACCACCGTTGACGGCGATCTGCTTGAGCGGGGCCTCCAGGGCGAGCTTCACGGCGTTGGCGCCGGTCGCCTCGTCACCCTCGAGCTCCAGCTTCTCGAACACCGCGGAGGCCTGGAGGAGAGCCACGCCACCACCGGCGACGATGCCCTCTTCGACGGCCGCCTTCGCGTTGCGAACGGCGTCCTCGATGCGGTGCTTGCGCTCCTTGAGCTCGACCTCGGTGGCCGCGCCCGCCTTGATGACGGCCACGCCGCCGGCAAGCTTGGCGAGGCGCTCCTGGAGCTTCTCGCGGTCGTAGTCCGAGTCGCTGTTCTCGATCTCGGCACGGATCTGGTTGACGCGACCCTGGACCTGGTCGCTCTCACCGGAGCCGTCGACGATCGTCGTCTCGTCCTTGGTGATGACGACCTTGCGGGCGCGACCGAGCAGGTCGAGACCGGCGTTCTCCAGCTTGAGGCCGACCTCCTCGGAGATGACGGTGCCGCCCGTGAGGATGGCGATGTCGCCGAGCATGGCCTTGCGGCGGTCACCGAAGCCCGGGGCCTTGACGGCGACGGACTTGAAGGTGCCACGGATCTTGTTGACGACCAGGGTCGACAGGGCCTCGCCCTCGACGTCCTCGGCGATGATCAGCAGCGGCTTGCCGGACTGCATGACCTTCTCGAGCAGCGGAAGGAGGTCCTTCACGTTGCCGATCTTCGAGTTGACGATCAGGATGTACGGGTCCTCGAGCGAGGCCTCCATACGCTCCATGTCGGTGGCGAAGTACGCCGAGATGTAGCCCTTGTCGAAGCGCATACCCTCGGTGAGCTCGAGCTCCAGACCGAAGGTCTGGGACTCCTCGACGGTGATGACGCCTTCCTTGCCGACCTTGTCCATGGCCTCGGCGATGAGCTCGCCGATCTGGGTGTCGGCGGCGGAGATGGAGGCGGTGGAGGCGATCTGCTCCTTGGTCTCCACCTCCTTGGCCTGCTCGAGCAGGGCGGCGGAGACTGCCTCGGTGGCCTTCTCGATGCCGCGCTTGAGGGCCATCGGGTTGGCGCCGGCGGCTACGTTGCGAAGGCCTTCGCGAACGAGCGCCTGGGCCAGGACGGTCGCGGTCGTCGTGCCGTCACCGGCGACGTCGTCCGTCTTCTTCGCGACCTCCTTGACCAGCTCGGCGCCGATCTTCTCGTACGGGTCCTCGAGCTCGATCTCCTTGGCGATGGACACACCATCGTTGGTGATCGTGGGGGCGCCCCACTTCTTCTCGAGGACGACGTTGCGACCCTTGGGGCCCAGGGTCACCTTGACGGCGTCGGCGAGCTGGTTCATGCCGCGCTCGAGGCCGCGCCGTGCCTCCTCGTCGAACGCGATGATCTTGGCCATGTGAAGTGGTCCTCCCGGACGGGGTGGAAATGCAAACGGATCGTGCCGGCGCCCGCGACGGACGGCCTGCGAGCCTTGTGGTTCCTTGCCCCACTCGGCCTGCGGACCTCACCGACCCGACCCAAGTTCTGTCACTCTCCATCGGAGAGTGCTAAGCCCAATGATTAGCACTCGACCCCCACGAGTGCAAGGTGCTCTCCTGAACGCGAACGTCCCCGGGGCAGCACGAACCGGGCAGCACGAAGGGCCCGCCCCCCGGTCAACCGGGAGACGAGCCCTCCACGACGTGCGACGTGCAAGCTTGCAGTCTGACGCGCGCGTTCAGCCGGCGGCCACGCGGACCATGTCGGCCTGCGGCCCCTTCTGGCCCTGCGAGATCTCGAATTCAACTCGCTGACCCTCTTCGAGGGTGCGGTAGCCGTCCATCTGAATCGCGCTGTAGTGGACGAAAACATCCGCACCACCGTCGACCGCGATGAAGCCGTACCCCTTCTCCGCGTTGAACCACTTGACGGTGCCCTGAGCCATGCCTAACTCCCCTATTACTGGCCCTTGCGCAGGACCGCACTTCGCGGACCCGGGTCAGACCTCACGCCCCATGGGATATGGGGGTGTGCGCCGGAACGCGTCGACCGCGGCTGAATGTATCTGCCCGACTGCCGTCTGCAACAGGTCAATCGGACGAGAATTCTGGGCACACCAGATCGGGGAAACCGGGCCAACTCACCGGATTCCAGGGCAAGTCGGGCCGCGTAAATGCCGTAAAAGGCCCGAAAGGGCTGGACACTTTGGCTACTTCTTGTCGGGCCGCGGGCGAGAACTCATATGCGCCCGTCATGCACCGCGCGGAGAAACGCAGCAGCTTCCCCAACTGTACCGCGCTCAACCATGCAGAATTGCCCCCTCCGCTTCTCTCGCGGAGGGGGCAATTCGGTTAACTCTGTATGGACCTACAAGATCAGCCGCCGGCGACGGCCGGAATGATCGAGACACCGGCGCCGTCCGGCGTCGCCGTTTCGAGGCCCTGCTCGAAGCGGACGTCGTCGTCGTTCACGTAGACGTTCACGAAGCGGCGCAGCTTGCCCTGGTCGTCGAGGACGCGGGCGGCGATGCCGGTGTGGTTCTTCTCGAGGTCGGCGATGACGTCGGCGAGGGTGGCACCCTCGGCCGCGACCTCGGACTGCCCGCCGGTGTAGGTGCGCAGGATGGTGGGGATACGAACGTTGACGCTCATGGCGGTAACTCCTGTTGCTACAAGTGTCGGTCGGACTCAGAGGTCGGCGGCGAGGCCGGCTTCGCGGAACGCGTCCAGGCTCGGCCGGATGGTGGCGGTGGCCTGCGAGGAATCGGCAACCGCGTCCAGCGTCTTGAGCCCGTCACCGGTGTTCAGGACGACGGTGGTGAGCGACGGGTCGATCTGGCCCGCCTCGATGAGCTTCTTCGTGACGCCCAGCGTGACGCCACCCGCCGTCTCGGCGAAGACGCCCTCCGTCTGCGCGAGCAGCTTGATCGCGTCGACGACCTGCTCGTCGTTCACGTCCTCCACGGCGCCGCCGGTGCGGCGCGCGATGTCGAGGACGTACGGGCCGTCGGCCGGGTTGCCGATGGCGAGGGACTTGGCGATGGTCGTCGGCTTCTGCGGGCGGACCACGTCGTGGCCGCCCTTGTAGGCGACGGAGACCGGGGAGCAGCCCTCGGCCTGGGCGCCGAAGAGCTTGTAGGGCTTGTCCTCGACGAGACCGAGCTTGATGAGCTCCTTGAGCCCCTTGTCGATCTTCGTGAACTGCGAGCCGGACGCGATCGGGATGACCAGCTGGTCCGGGAGCTGCCAGCCGAGCTGCTCGCAGATCTCGTACGCGAGCGTCTTGGAGCCCTCGCCGTAGTACGGGCGGAGATTTACGTTCACAAAGCCCCAGCCCTCGCCCAGCGGGTCGCCGATGAGCTCGGAGCAGAAGCGGTTCACGTCGTCGTAGTTGCCCTCGATGGCGACGAGGTCACCGCCGTAGACACCGGCCATGACGACCTTGCCCTGCTCCAGGTCGTGCGGGATGAACACGCAGGACCGGAAGCCGGCACGGGCGGCCGCGGCGCCGACGGCGCCGGCCAGGTTGCCGGTGGAGGAGCAGGAGAGCGTGGTGAAGCCGAAGGCGCGGGCGGCCTCGATGGCCTGCGCGACGACGCGGTCCTTGAAGGAGTGCGTGGGGTTGCCGGAGTCGTCCTTGACGAACAACTTGCCCTGCTCGACGCCGAGTTCACGGGCGAGGTTGTCGGCCTTGACGAGCTTGGTCCAGCCGGGGTTCAGGTTCGGCTTCTCGGCGACGTCGGCCGGGACGGGCAGCAGCGGAGCGTAACGCCAGATGTTGGCGGGGCCGGCCTCGATCTGCTTGCGGAGCGCCTCGGGGTCACCGACGGGGAGGTCGTATGCGACTTCCAGGGGACCGAAACACTCGGCGCAGGCGAAGACGGGGCCGAGCGGGACGACGGCGCCGCACTCGCGGCAGGAGAGGCCGGAGGCCGGACCCAGGTCGACGGCGACGGCGGTTTCGGTGGCGACAGTCTGTACAGCCATGAGAGGCGAGGCCCTTTCTCCTCATCTTCCTCGCGACGCATCTCGCCACGAGACGGAATTGGCACCTTCCCGAGCCGGGAGCCTCGCGACGTCGACAGTGACAGTCGTACGAGACCGGCTGGATGGTTGCCGGGGCTTCAACGGGCCGTATCCCTCTGCCCCTCTGGATGAGCGGTATTCGATTGTGTGGATTCAGTTGTGTACGGCAGGCGACCCCCGACATGCGATGGTCACCGGCCTTGTTCAAGACTGTAACCGAAGGCCCGGACCCTTGAGATAGTCGTCCGAACCGCGAGATGGATCACATGAGGGTCCTGAGGGAAGGAACCCAGACCGTGCTGGAAGAGGTCGAGCGCTGGCTGAACAGGCGCTCCTGGTCCGTGACGGAGCACCCCTTGCACCGGTTGGTCGCCGCCAAGCACGCGTCGGGACAGACGGTGAGTGTCGTACTGCCCGCGCTGAACGAGGAGGAGACGGTCGGCGAGATCGTCTCCGAGATCCGGCGGACGCTGATGACGGACGCGGTGCCGCTCGTCGACGAGCTCGTCGTGATCGACTCCGGCTCCACCGACCGCACCTCCGAGGTCGCGGCGGCGGCCGGGGCGCGCGTCGAGCACCGGGACGCGATCCTGCCGCGGATCCCGGTCAGGCCCGGCAAGGGTGAGGTGCTGTGGCGCTCCCTGTTCGTCACTTCCGGTGACATCGTGTGCTTCGTCGACGCCGATCTGAGGGAATTCTCCGCGGACTTCGTCTCCGGGATCGTCGGGCCGCTGCTCACCGAGCCGGGCGTGGACTTCGTGAAGGCGATGTACGACCGCCCGCTGGCCGGGGCCGCCGGGCAGGGCGGCCGGGTGACCGAGCTGATGGCGCGGCCGATCCTCAATCTGCACTGGCCCCAACTGGCCGGATTCGTCCAGCCGTTGGGCGGCGAGTACGCGGCCCGGCGCTCGCTGCTCGAACGGCTCCCGTTCCCCGTCGGATACGGCGTGGAGCTCGGCCTGCTCGTGGACGCGCTGCACACCGTGGGCCTGGACGCGCTCGCCCAGGTCGACGTCGGCGTGCGCAAGCACCGGCACCAGGACGGGCAGGCGCTGGGCAGGATGGCGGCGGCGATCTACCGCACCGCGCAGCTGCGCCTCGCCCGCGGGCACCTCATCAGGCCGGTGCTCACGCAGTTCGAGCGCGGTGCGGACGGCTTCGAGCCGCGCACCCACCCGGTCGACACGGAGGAGCGCCCGCCGATGATCGAAATCGGTGAGTATGCGGAGCGTCGCGTGGCGTAACCGCCCCATAATCGTATGTTTTGCCTAAATTGCCCCTTATGCTGCTCAGACATCTCAAGGGCAAGGCGGCCTGTGCCGTCACAGCCGCCCTCGCCGCCTGCCTGACGGGCCTGGCACCGATTCCCGCCTCCGCGGATGTGGTCTCCCCCTTCGCCAAGCGCTACGACGAATCGATCTACGGCGACTTCAAGACCATCGGCAACACGGTCATGGGCTGCCCGACGGACGACGCGAGCATGGCCGCGCGCTGCGCCGTCGCCGCGAACGGCGAGGGCAAGGACAACAACAACACCTTCGTCATGCAGCGGATCAACACCGCCGGGACGACGGACGGCTACGGCTCCAGCACCGGCCGGGTCACCGTCCCGCCCGGCGCCGAGGTCGCCTACGCCCGCCTCTTCTACGGCGGCAACGACGGCACGTACAAGGGTCCGAGCGGGGCCCAGCTGAAGCGCTGCGACATCTCCGGCGCCGATGTGGACCCCTCGCCCGGCGACCCGCTGGACGCGACCCCCGCGGTCGGCGTGAACGGCGCGGCCCCGACCAAGGTCTCCCCCGAGAACCTGGTCCAGGACCCCGCCTCCACCAACGGCCCGCACTACTACACGGGCGAGGCCGACGTCACCGACCTGTTCAACGGGGTCACCGGCACGGGCACCCCGGTGCCGGTCTCGGTCGGTGACATCTGGGCGCCGACCGGCAAGGGCTGCGTGGCCGGCTGGTCGATGACGGTCGTCTACAAGTACGAAGGACCGAACGACGCCTACGCGCCGGACCGCCGCAACGTCTACATCTACGGCGGCCACGTCCTGCAGCGCTCCACCTCCCCGGCCACCCGGGTCACCGTGGACGGCTTCTACCGGACCTCGGGCACCCCGCGGGCCAGCGTCACCGCGTACGAGGGCGACTGGAACACGCCGGGCGACAGGTTCGCGGTCGGCGGCCAGAACATCCCCGAGGCGCACACCGGCAACACCAACAACTTCTTCATCTCCGAGGACGACGGCGCCCTCGACCCGAAGATGATCAACAACCTGAGCATCGACGCGAAGGAGTTCGACGTCACGGGCGGCGGCTCCACGCGGGCCGCCGGGGCCGAGCCGATCCCGGTCGGCTCGACCTCCACCACGCTCGACTTCTCCACCAAGGGCGACACCTACGTCCCCTCGGCGCTCGCCCTGTCCGTCCCGGTGCCCGACCTGGAGATCTCCAAGACGGCGAGCCCCGCGAAGGTGCGGCCCGGCGACACGGTCACGTACACGGTGAAGGCGAAGAACGTCAGCCGACTGCCGTACCCCAACGCCAAGTTCACCGACGACCTCACCGAGAACCTCGACGACGCGACGTACAACGACGACGCGCAGGCGAGCATCGGGGACGTCTCCTACACCGAGCCGAAGATCAACTTCACCGGTGACATCCCGGCCGGACAGACCGCGACCGTCACCTACTCCGTGCAGGTCGACGACCCGGTGAGCGGCGACGGCAAGCTCACGAACAGCATCACCGCCGACACCCCGCGCACCAACTGCGAGGCGGGCTCCACGGACGCGCGGTGCGGCATCGCGCCCACCATCGAGCGGCAAGCGCCTGCGCCGTCGCCGTCGTCGAGCAGCCCCTCGCCGACTCCCAAGCCCTCGCCGACCCCGTCGACGGGCAGCCAGAGCCCGCAGGCCCGGCCCACCCCGCCGAACCCGCCGAGCGCCGGCGAGATGGCCGAGACCGGCACCGGCTCGCAGCTGCCGCTGTACGCCGGGCTCGCCATCACCCTGTGCGGGCTCGGCGCGCTGATCCTCGCCGCCGTCCGCGGCCGCAAGGACTGACCCCGCCGCAGGTGTCGTATACGGCCGGGCCCCGTCGGGGCCCGGCCTTACGTTTGAACGTTTCCGGGCCGGGCTAGCGTGCCCGTATGAGTTCCACGACGCATGGTGCTGCTGAGGTTCTCGTCGCGTCCAACCGCGGCCCGGTCTCGTACGTCCTCGACGACGCGGGAGGGATCGCGGCGAAGCGTGGCGGGGGCGGTCTGGTGTCGGCGCTGAGCGTCGTCGAGGACAAGCTCTGGGTGTGCTCGGCGCTGAGCGAGGGCGACCGGGAGGCGGTGCGGCGCGGGGTCGCCGAGCCGGGAGTGCGGATGCTGGACATCGACGCCGAGGTGCACGCGGACGCGTACAACGGGATCGCGAACTCGGTGCTGTGGTTCGTGCACCACATGCTGTACCAGACACCCCTGGAGCCCGCGTTCGGCCCGGAGTTCCGCAGGCAGTGGGCGTCCTACGAGGCGTACAACCGGGCCTTCGCCGAGGCGCTCGCCGAGGAGGCGGCGCCGGGCGCGACGGTGGTCGTGCAGGACTATCACCTGGCGCTGGTGCCGGGGATGCTCCGCGAACTCCGCGGCGACCTGCGGATCGGGCACTTCTCGCACACGCCCTGGGCGCCCGTCGACTACTTCCGGATGCTGCCCGACGACATCGCCGAGCAGGTGCTCAGGGGCATGCTCGGAGCCGACCGCTGTGCGTTCCTGACCCGGCGCTGGGCGGACGCCTTCACCGACTGCTGTACGCATCTCGTCGGCGGCACGTCCGGGACCCGGATCGGGGTGCACGGGCTCGGCGCGGACGCGGACTTCCTGCGCGAGCGCGCGCACCGTGACGACGTGGAGGAACGGCTCGCGGCGCTGCGCGCGCAGATCGGCGCGGACCGCAAGGTCATCGTGCGGGTGGACCGTACCGAGCTGTCGAAGAACATCGTGCGGGGGCTCCAGGCGTACGAGCTGCTGCTGGAGTCCTCACCGGAGTGGCGGGAGCGGGTCGTGCACGTCGCGTTCGCCTATCCGTCGCGGCAGGACCTGGCCGTGTACCGGGATTACACGGACGAGGTGGCTCGGGTCGCCGGGGCCATCAACTCCCGCTTCGGTACGGAGGGTTGGACACCGGTCGTGCTCCACGTGAAGGACGACTTCGCGCGCTCGCTCGCCGCGTACCGGATCGCCGACGTGGCCCTGGTGAACCCGATCCGGGACGGGATGAACCTGGTCGCCAAGGAGGTACCGGTCGTCTCCGACGACGGGTGCGTGCTGGTGCTCTCGCGGGAGGCGGGGGCGTACGAGGAGCTGGCCGAGGACGCGCTGACCGTCAACCCCTATGACGTGAGCGGGACTTCACGGGCCCTCGCGGAGGCGCTCGCCATGCCGTGGGACGAGCGGGCGGAGCGCACAAAGCGGCTCGCCGCCGCGGCGACGGCGCTGCCGCCGGGGGCGTGGTTCCTCGGCCAGCTAGAGGCGCTGCGCCAGGGCTGAGAGGAAGGCGGCCAGGTCCGCGGGGCCCTCCACCAACAGGTCGGCCCTGTCGGCGAGTTCGGGCACGACCGTGTCCGCCGCCACCAGGAGGCCCGGCATGCCGTCGGAGCGCAGCTTCTCCACCGCCGCGAAGGCCGGGAGGTCGCCGAGGTCGTCGCCCGCGTAGAGGACGGACTCCGCGCCCACCTCCCGTACGTACTCGGTGAGCGCCGCGCCCTTGTCGACGCCGGGCGGGCGCAGCTCCAGGACCAGGCGGCCCGGCTCCACGATCAGGCCGTGCCGGGCGGCGAGTTCCGACAGCGGCTCGCGGAGGGTGTCGAAGGCCGCTTGCGGGTCGTGCGCGCGGCGCGTGTGGACCGCGACGGCGCGGCCCTTCTCCTCGATGTACGTGTCGTGCCAGAGGTTCGACTCGGCGAGTACGCCGGGGAGTTCGGCGCGGACGGTGGCCACGCCCGGGTGCGGGGCGGGGGCGCTGACCGTGCCGGTGACGGCGTCCCAGCGTTCGGAGCCGTAGTGCCCGAGGACGACGAGGTGTTCCAGGCCGGGGACGCCCGCGAAGCCGCCGTGGCGGACCGCGACGCTCGCCGGGCGGCCCGTGATGACCGCGATCGCGGCGACCTTCGGGGCGAGGGCGGCGAGGGCCGGGACCACGTCGGGGTGGGCGCGGGCCTGCTCGGGGTCCGGGACGATGGGGGCGAGGGTGCCGTCGAAGTCGATGGCGATCACGCTCCGCTCGGGGCGGGCGATGATCTTAGCCAGGCCGTCGCGGCCGGCGGTCGTCCGGGGAGCGTGCTCGTTCCTGACCATGCCGTCGACGATAGCCGTGCCATCCCTACGTCACGGGGCTCTGCCCCGGACCCCGCGCCTCAATCGCCGGCGGGGCTTGATATTTCAAGCCCCGCTCTTGGACGAGAGCCAGCGGGGTATGGGGCAGAGCCCCAAGCCCAGCCACGGGTGGGGCTAGCGCTCACGGCGCCGTGCCTCCCGGACGCGGCGCAGGCGGTTCACCGTGACCGGGGCGAATTCCAGGGCCCTGGCGTCGTCGAGGAGCGCGTTCAGGAGCTGGTAGTAGCGGACCGGCGCCAGGTCCAACTCCTCGCGGATCGCCCGCTCCTTGGCGCCCGGCGAGGGCCAACCGCGGCCCTCGAACGTGAGCACCGCGCGCTCGCGGTCACCGAGAGGATCCATGCGCGTCACGCTACTCCGCGGACTCCGCGGCCGCCGCGTCGTTCTGGATCGCGCCGAGGGTGCCCGCCGCGCTGCCCTGCGGCGTCACGGTGGAGCCGATCTGCTTCTTGATCTCGGCGCTGACCTCGGGCCAGGACGTCTTGTTGGCCGGGTAGTACGTGGCGCCCGCGAGTTCGTCGATGAACGGGCGCAGGGCCTTGTCCTTGGGCGAGGACGTCATGGCGTTCGACGCGGAGACCGTCACCGGCGCGACGGTGTACTTGCGGGAGAAGTCGAGGACGTTCTTCTTGTTGTAGGCGTAGTCGAGGAACGCCCCGGTCTCCTTGGGGTGGCCGCCCTGCTTGAACGCCATCATCCAGTCGGTGACGCCCATCGTGGACCTGGGCGTGCCGTCGGGTCCGGGGATCGCCACGTCGCCGTAGGAGACGCCCTTCGACTTGGCCATGTTCATCAGCGTGGGGTGGCCGGACAACATGCCGACCTGGCCCTTGGCGAAGGCCTGGAAGGCGGGGGTGCGGTTGAGCTCGCCGGGGGCGGTCGGGCCGGTGAGGCCCTTGGTGACCAGGTTGTTCTTGAGCCAGGACATGGCCTCGACGTTCTTCTTGTCGTCGAGGGCGTAGCTGCCGACGTTGTCGGTGTAGCCGCCGCCGTTGCTGAGCATCCAGATCAGCGTCTCGGCCTGCGCCTCTTCCGTGCCGAGCGGCAGTGCGAAGGGGTAGCGCACGCCCTGCGCCTTGAGCGCCTTGGCGTCGGACACGAGGTCGGCCCAGGTCTTCGGCGGCGTGATGCCCGCCTGGGTGAAGAGCTTCTTGTTGTAGAAGAGGCGGCGCGTGGAGGCGGCGAACGGCATGCCGTACTGCGCGCCCTTGATCTCCCCCGCCTGGCTCATCTGGCCGACGAAATCGGCCTGGACCGGCACGGAAAGCAGCTTGTCGACGGAGTACAGCTTGCCCGCCGCGGCGTAGTCGGCGTACGCGCCGATCTGCGCCATGTCGGGCGCGTGGCCCGCGGCGACCATGTCCTTGACCTTCTTGTCGACGACGTCCCAGGAGTGGACGTCGACGTCGACCTTGATGTTCGGGTGCTGCTTCTCGAAGCCGGCGGCGAGGTCGTCCCAGTACTTCTGCGAGCCGTTGGCCTCGGAGTCGCCGTAGTCGGCCGCGACCAGCTTCAGCGTGACGGCGTCGGAGCCGCCGCTTCCACAGGCGGTGAGCAGCGACGACGCGGCCACCACCCCGAGCGCGGCCGCCACGGTCAGAGCCGTCCTCCCCTTGCGCACTGCCGCACTCCAACGTGTCCCTCGCGCCACAGGCCTGTCCCATGGTCCCCCAGAAGGTCTACACCACATGAGCACCGGAGCGGAAACGTGGGGGGACTGGACTAGACCTCTCAAGGGTGAACGCGCGAGACTGTCCCCCGTGAAACATGTCATCGCCCTGGACGTGGGCGGCACCGGGATGAAGGCCGCCCTGGTCGGGACCGACGGCAACCTGCTGCACCAGGCGCGCCGGGCGACCCGGCGCGAGCGCGGCGCCGACGCGGTCGTGGAGTCGATCCTCGACTTCGCCGCCGAACTGCGCGCGTACGGCGAGCGGCATCTCGGCGAGCCCGCCCACGCCGCCGGGGTCGCGGTGCCCGGCGTCGTGGACGAGGGGGACGGCATCGCCCTGTTCGCGGCCAACCTCGGCTGGCGCGACGTCCCCATGCGGGCCCTGCTCAGCGAGCGGCTCGGCGGCATCCCCGTGGCACTCGGCCACGACGTGCGCACCGGCGGGCTCGGCGAGGGACGGCTCGGGGCCGGCAAGGACGCCGACCGGTTCCTGTTCCTGCCGCTCGGCACCGGGATCGCGGGCGCCATCGGCATCGAAGGACGCATCGAACCCGGCGCGCACGGCTCCGCAGGCGAGATCGGCCATGTGGTCGTACGCCCCGGTGGCGTGGCCTGCGGCTGCGGTCAGCGCGGCTGCCTTGAGCGGTACGCCTCCGCCTCCGCGGTCACCCTGGCCTGGCAGGAGGCGAGCGGAGACGAGAAGGCGACCGCTGCGGACTGCGCGAAGGCCGTCGACGCGGGTGACCCGAAGGCGGGCCGGGTCTGGCAGGACGCGGTGGACGCGCTCGCCGACGGACTCGTGCTCGCACTCACTCTGCTGGACCCCCGCACGCTCATCATCGGTGGCGGGCTCGCCGAGGCCGGGGAAACCTTGTTCACACCCCTGCGTGCGGCCGTCGCGGAGCGCGTCACCTTCCAGGCGCTCCCCACGATCGTCCCGGCCGTCCTCGGGGACAGCGCCGGATGCCTGGGCGCGGGACTGCTCGCCTGGGACCTGCTCGCCGTCGACAACACGGAGGTAACCACCTGATGGCCACAGCAAAGGTGCTCACCGGCGCCAAGGTGGTACTGCCCACCGGGACCGTCACCGACGGACGCGTCATCGTCGACGGCACGAAGATCGCCGGAGTTGCCCCCGACGGCGCCGAGACCGTCGACCTGACCGGCCACTGGGTGGTGCCCGGCTTCGTCGACATGCACAACCACGGCGGCGGCGGCGCGTCCTTCACCTCCGGCGCGATCGACGAGATCCTCACGGGGGTGCGCACGCACCAGCAGCACGGCACGACCACGGCCGTCGCCTCCTTCGTCACCGGCGACATGGACTTCCTCGTCCAGCGCGCGGGGCTGCTCTCCGAACTGGCCGAGCACGGCGAGATCGCGGGCATCCACTTCGAGGGCCCGTTCATCTCGCCGTGCCGCAAGGGCGCCCACGACGAGACGCTGCTGCGCGACCCCGACCCGGCCGAGGTCCGCAAGCTGATCGACGCCGCCCGCGGCCAGGCCAAGATGGTCACCCTCGCCACCGAGCGGCCCGGCGGCATCGACTCCGTACGCCTCCTCGCCGAGCACGGCATCATCGCCGCGATCGGCCACACCGACGCGACGTACGAGCAGACGGTGGAGGCCATCGACGCGGGCGCCACGGTCGCCACGCACCTGTTCAACGCGATGCCCGGCCTCGGCCACCGCGACCCGGGGCCGATCGCGGCGCTCCTGGAGGACGACCGCATCACCGTCGAGCTGATCAACGACGGCACGCATCTGCACCCGGCCGCCCTGGAGCTGGCGTTCCATCACAAGGGCGCGGACAAGGTCGCGTTCATCACCGACGCGATGGACGCCGCCGGGTTCGGCGACGGTCGCTACATGCTCGGCCCGCTGGAGGTCGAGGTGAAGGACAGCGTGGCGCGGCTCGTGGAGGGCGGCTCCATCGCGGGCTCGACGCTGACGCTCGACCGGGCGTTCAAGCGGGCCGTGACGATCGACAAGCTGCCCGTCGAGGACGTCGTCCGGGCCATCTCCGCCAACCCGGCCCAACTGCTGGGCCTGTACGACAAGGTGGGCTCGCTGGAGCCCGGCAAGGACGCCGACCTCGTGGTCCTGGACGCGGAGTTCGAGGTCAAGGGCGTACTGCGCAAGGGCGAGTGGCTCGTACAGCCGTAACATCCCTCGTATACAAGGCGGTTGACCCGAGGCCTGGGCCAACCGCCTTGACTTTGGCATGATCAGGCCCCGTTACTGGAAGTACGCAAGGGGGGTGGGGTCCTGTGATCCTGACGGTCACGCTGAACACCGCACTCGACATCACGTACGGGGTGCGGTCCCTGCGCCCGCACGCCACGCACCGCGTCACCGAGGTCACCGAGCGCCCCGGCGGCAAGGGTCTGAACGTGGCGCGGGTGCTCGCGGCGCTCGGTCACGAGGTGGCCGTGACGGGATTCGTGGGCGGCGCGACGGGCCGCACGCTCCAGGACCAGCTGCTCGGCACCCCGGGTGTCGCGGACGCCCTGGTGCCCGTCTCCGGCGCGACCCGCCGCACGATCGCCGTCGCCGACGCCTCGACCGGTGACACGACGCAGCTCAACGAACCGGGCCCGACGATCACGCCCGCCGAGTGGGCGGCCTTCCAGGAGGCGTACGCGGATCTGCTGCGCTCGGCCTCCGCGGTGGCGCTGTGCGGCAGCCTGCCGCCGGGCGTCCCGGTCGGCGCCTACGCGACGCTCGTACGGGCCGCGCGGGCCGCCTCGGTCCCCGTCCTCCTCGACACCAGCGGCGAACCGCTGCGCCGCGGCGTCGCGGCCCGCCCCGACCTGGTGAAGCCGAACGCGGACGAGCTGGCCGAACTCACCGGCTCCCACGAGCCGTTGCAGGCCATGAAGGACGCGCGCCGGCGCGGCGCGCACGCGGTGGTCGCCTCGCTCGGCGCGGACGGGCTGTGCGCCCTGACGGCGGACGGCGAGTGGCGCGCCCCGGCCCCCGGACGACTGCGCGGCAACCCCACGGGCGCGGGCGACTCGGCGGTGGCCGGCCTGCTCTCCGGCCACGTCGACCATTTGCCGTGGCCACAGCGGTTGGCCCGAGCGGTGGCGCTGTCCGCGGCGACGGTGGTGGCGCCGGTGGCGGGCGAGTTCGACCGCGGCACGTACGAGGACCTGGTGGCCCGGGTGACGGTCGCCGAACAGGTCGGCGCGGCCTAATCCGTTCAAGCCCGATCAAGCCCCTGCGGCGATTGAGCAGCGGGGTCCGGGGCGGAGCCCCGGGGCGCTCGCCGGGTAGCCGGAGCTGGGCTTGGGGCTCTGCCCCGGACCCCGCTCCTCAATCGCCGGAGGGGCTTAATGGGGATCAGCTCTGCGCGAGCCACATCCGGTCGAAGTTGGCGTCGCACTTGTTGCCCTGCTCACAGGAGACCGTAATCGCGTTGGTCCCCTTGGTGAGCTGGACGATGGCCCACGTGTTCGTCCAGCCCTTCGCCCAGTCGCCTTCCTCGGCGCCGGCGAAGTTCTTCATGTTCAGCGGGCGGTCCTGCTTCTTGCCGTTCACGTCGATCGTGGCGTCGGAGTCCTTGCCGGGCACTCCGTAGTCGACGTACAGCTTGTACGCGCCGTCCTTCGGAATGTTGTTGACGGTCCAGGTCAGGCTCGCGCCCACCTTGTTGAACCCGGCGACGTACACCCCGCCGTCGGCCTTCGCGCCCTGCACGTCCGACGCGGTGGACGTGCCACCCGCCAGCTTCAGGGTCTTCGCGTCGGTCTTGGGCAGGTCGACCTTCGCGGGGGGCGCCGACTTCGAGGCCGTCTCACTCGGCTGCACCGACTCGGAACCGCCGGACGCCTTGCCGCCGGCCTCGCCCTTGTCATCGCCCGTGTCGTTGCTCACCATGGCGACGCCGATGCCGATGACGACGGCCGCGACCACGGCGACCGCGCCGATCAGGAGCGCCTTGGTGTTGGGACCGCGGCCCCTGCCACCACCGCGCATGGGCGCCGTCGGCGGACCCGGCTGGCTGGGAACGCCGCCGGGCATCGTCTCGGGAGCCTGGTAGTGCGCGTTCGGCTGCTGGTACGCCTGCGTCGGCTGCGTCGGCTGGGCCTGCCCGTACTGGCGCTCGCCGACCGTACGGATCTGGTTGCCCCGGTAGGAGGACCGCGAGCTCGGGTAGCCGTAGCCGTAGCCACCGCCCTCCGGCGGGGTCGCCCCGGCCGCCTGCCCGTCGGCGTACAGATAGCCGAACGGGTCGTCGCCCTCGGGCGTGGTGCTCCCGCTGTCGTTGCCGGGCGCCATCCCAGATCACTCCCTACACGTTGCTTACCTCGGCGAGGGTACCCGCTGCGAGTGACCCCACGACGTGGCCTTGACCTCACCGGGACCGCGGAACCGCGCCCAATGTAGGGGCTATCCGGCCCGCCTGTGCTGCTTACTACGGGATCTTTTCTCTACGTACATCCGCTGGTCAGCGGATTGCAGCACTTCCTCGGCCGTCATACCGCAGTGGGCCCAGCCGATGCCGAAACTGGCCCCTACCCGGACCGCCCTGCCATCCACTCGAATCGGCGGAATGATGGCGTTCCGCAACCTGACGGCGAGGTCCTGGGCGTCCTCGCGGCCGAGCCCGTCGGCGAGCACCACGAACTCGTCACCCCCGAGCCGGGCGACCGTGTCCCCGTCCCTTACGACGCTGGTCAGGCGGCGGGCGACCTCGATGAGGACGGCGTCGCCCGCGTTGTGCCCGAACCTGTCGTTGATCGACTTGAAGCCGTCGAGATCGCAGAAGAGGACGGCGAGGCCCTTCGTGCCGTTGTCGGCTCCGGAGGCCTCGTCGTGTTCGGGCGCGGCGACGTGCACATGGTGGTCGAAGCCGTCGAACCCCTCGTAGAGATTCGACTGGTGCGGGACGGGCGCGCCGAAGTCGAAGCCGATCCCGGCCCCGTCGTCGCCCATGGCGGCAGTGGCGCGGTGGTCGCCGTAGGCCGCGTCGAGGGAGTCGATGGCGCTGGGCCCGGGCTCGTACGGGCGACGGCACAGGCGGGCGGAGAGGCGGGCGCGCAGCTCCGCCGAGTTCGGCAGGCCGGTGAGCGAGTCGTGCGAGGCGCGGTGGGCGAGGTGCAGCTCGCGACGCTTGCGCTCCTCGATGTCCTCGACGTGGGTGAGCAGGAAGCGCGGCCCGTCGGCGGCGTCGGCGACCACCGAGTTGCGCAGGCTGACCCAGACGTACGTGCCGTCGCGGCGGGCGAGGCGCAGCTCCGCGCGGCCGCCCTCGGCGGAGGTGCGCAGCAGGGTGCCGATGTCCTCGGGGTGCACGAGGTCGGAGAACGAGTAGCGGCGCATGGCGGAGGCCGGGCGGCCGAGGAGGCGGCACAGCGCGTCGTTGGTCCGCAGGATCCGGCCGTGCTGGTCACCGCCCATTTCGGCGATCGCCATTCCGGAGGGGGCGTACTCGAAGGCCTGCCGGAAGCTTTCCTCACTGGCCCGCAGCGCCTGCTGCTCGCGCTCCAGGCGGACCAGGGCGCGCTGCATGTTGGACCGAAGGCGTGCGTTGCTGATCGCGATGGCGGCCTGGAAGGCGTACATCTGCAGGGCCTCGCGGCCCCAGGCGCCGGGGATGCGGCCGTTGCGCGGGCGGTCTACGGAGATCACGCCGATGAGTTCGCCACCGGAGGTCCCGGTCGCGTGCATGGGGGCGAACAGGCGGTCGGCGGGGTGCCACTCGTCCTCGAAGCGGGGCGGCGGTCCCGCGGTGAACCACTGCGGCACGTCGTCCTCGTCGAGCACCCAGCCCTCGGTGTGCGGTATGAAGCGCAGCTCGTCCCACTGCTGGCCCATGGCGAGGCGGCGGTCCCAGGCGGCGCGGGAGCCCACGCGTCCGGTGATCAGGGCCTCGGCCGCGGAGTTGCCCGCGAAGGCGGCGACGACCAGATCACCGTCGGGACGTACGAGGTTCACGCACGCCAGCTCGTAGCCGAGCCCGCTCACGACTCCGTCCGCGACGGTCTGCAGAGTGTCGGCCAGACTGCGGGCGGTGTTCATGTCCGCCATCACCTCGTGCAGCTGACGCAGGGTCGCAAGACGGACGTACGGCTCCGACTCGGTCTCCATGCTCAGTTCTCCCCGAGACCTCGACAGCACTCCAGAATTCGGATCGGTTCGCTTCGCACGTGCAGCAGCACGTTCATTAGCAGTGTCGACGCCACTGAATCACAGCGAGCTGTGCACCCGGTACACAGGGTCAACAAATTATGGCACCTGTGACTCAAGTCACAGCAGGAGATGAAGGATTGGGGTGCATTACAGGGTGGGTTCTGTGCGTTTCCTGAACACGAACCGCGCCCATGGTCCTAGGACCGGCCTCGGCCATCGGCCCGATGCGGGGCGCGTGGGGCCGAAGCTAGCGTTGAAGGCGTGTTGAAGACGTCCCCCGCCACTTCCGTCCCTTCCGTCCCCTCCCCCACAGCCCCCTCCGGGCATGCTGAGGGGGTGAGCAACGACGAGTTCCGCGCCGCCCTGTCCCGCCTGGCCGCAGGCGTCGTCCTGCTGACCTCGCACGAGCCGCAGCTCGACCCCGACGGGCCGGCCGGCGAGGACGCGGGCATGACGGCGACGGCCTTCATGTCCGTCTCCCTCGACCCGCCCCTGGTGATGGTGTCGCTGCGCAACAGTTCCCGTATGGACGACCTCCTGGACGAGCAGCCGCTGTGGGGGGTCTCGGTCCTCTCGGAGTCCCAGAGCCACATCGCCGGCCGCTTCGCCATGAAGGGCCGGCTCAGCGACCGCCTCCTGTTCCAGGACATCCCGTACGTACGCGGCAAGCACACGGGCGCTCCGCTGGTGGGCGGGGCGCTGGCGACGCTGGAGTGCCGCACGGAGAACACGGTCGCGGCGGGCGACCACACGTTGGTCATCGGCCGGGTGCTGAGCGCTGCGCTGCCGAGTGCGGAGGGCGGACCGCTGATGTACTTCCGCGGCCGGTACCGAAGCCTGGGCTAGGCCTTCGGCCGGGGTGGGCATTTCAAGCCCCTGCGGCGGTCTGGGCAAATCAAGCCTCAGCGGCGGTCTGGGCAAATCAAGCCCCTGCGGCGATTGAGCAGCGGGGTGGGGGGGGGG
>NZ_JAOZYC010000124.1:0-564 GCF_035798155.1 Streptomyces endophyticus
TTTGTGATGAAATTGCTGCGTTCTTTAATGATTGTTCTTGCTTTGGGAGTTTCAGCATCTGTCGCGCAAGCTAGAGATTCCTTTAATATTGGAATCAATTTCGGTGGCTATGGCGGTCATGGATATTACGGTGCTCCAGCGGTGACTTACCATGCAGTGCCGCAGGTGGTTTATTACGATGCCCCTAGAGCGTATTACCCTGCACCGCATGCTTATTATCGCGCTCCTGTAATTGGTTATCGTGATGTGTATTATGGCGCACCTCGCCATCATTTTTCAGGGGTGACGATCGAGGCAGTTGTAGGAAACGTTGAGGGTGCCGTCGGCGAACCACTTGATGTCGACATGGTGATCGTCGAAGGACGTCTGCTTCACCGTGGTGAAAGGCTTGATCCAGTCGAGGCGCTTGGCTTGCTCGCGCCAGAAGCCGTCCGGGTTGACGACTGACTGCTGGTACATGGCCTTGTAGGTCGCCTCGTCGGTCAGGGTGTTGGCCAGAACCTCGGGACGAACGGGATACAGGGAAGCCGCACTCATCTTTGTTACCTCGGAGATCGGAAGAGC
>NZ_JAOZYC010000125.1:0-94198 GCF_035798155.1 Streptomyces endophyticus
TTGCCGCCGTCGACGACGATGTCGCCCTCGGAGAGCAGGTCACCGAGCTCGTCGACGGTCGACTGGGTCGCGGCACCGGCCGGAACCATCACCCACACCACACGCGGGCCCTCGAGCTTCTCGACGAGCTCCTGGAGGGAGGCGACGTCGGAGATCTCCGGGTTGCGGTCGTAGCCGATGACGGTGTGGCCCGCGCGGCGGATGCGCTCGCGCATGTTGCCGCCCATCTTGCCGAGACCGATGAGACCGAGCTGCATGTCAGTTCACTTACCTTCAGTGCTAGTTGCTGGTTGGGGCTACTTGCGGCCGCGCAGCGCGCGGTACGTGCTGACCAGGGACTGCGTCGACGCGTCGAGGCCGGGGACCTCCGCGCCTTCGGTCAGGGCGGGCTCCACGCGCTTGGCGAGGACCTTGCCGAGCTCGACGCCCCACTGGTCGAAGGAGTCGATGTTCCAGATGGCGCCCTGGACGAACACCTTCTGCTCGTAGAGGGCGATGAGCTGGCCGAGGACCGACGGGGTCAGCTCGCGCGCGAGGATCGTCGTCGTCGGGTGGTTGCCCTTGAACGTCTTGTGGGGCACCAGTTCCTCGGCGACGCCTTCGGCGCGCACCTCGTCCGGCGTCTTGCCGAAGGCGAGGGCCTGGCCCTGCGCGAACAGGTTGGCCATCAGCAGGTCGTGCTGGCCCGCGAGGGTGTCGGACAGCTCGTCGACCGGCTTCGCGAAGCCGATGAGGTCCGCCGGGATCAGCTTCGTGCCCTGGTGGATGAGCTGGTAGTAGGCGTGCTGGCCGTTGGTGCCGGGGGTGCCCCAGACGACCGGGCCCGTCTGCCACTCCACGCCGCGGCCCTGGCGGTCCACGGACTTGCCGTTGGACTCCATGTCGAGCTGCTGGAGGTACGCGGTGAACTTGGAGAGGTAGTGCGAGTACGGGAGCACCGCGTGCGACTGCGCGCCGTGGAAGTTGCCGTACCAGACTCCGAGGAGGCCGAGCAGCAGCGGCGCGTTGGCCTCGTCGGGGGCCGTGCGGAAGTGGTCGTCGACCAGGCGGAAGCCGTCGAGCAGCTCGCGGAAGGCGTCCGGGCCGATCGCGATCATCAGCGAGAGGCCGATGGCCGAGTCGAAGGAGTAGCGGCCGCCGACCCAGTCCCAGAACGCGAACATGTTGGCCGTGTCGATGCCGAACTCGGAGACCTTCTCGGCATTTGTCGACAGGGCGACGAAGTGCTTCGCGACCGCCGCGTCGTCGCCAAGGGTCGCCAGCAGCCAGGAGCGTGCCGCCTTCGCGTTGGTGATCGTCTCGATCGTCGTGAAGGTCTTGGACGCGATGATGAACAGCGTCTCGGCCGGGTCGAGGTCGCGGACGGCCTCGTGCAGGTCGGCGCCGTCGACGTTCGACACGAAGCGGAGCGTCAGGTCGCGGGCGGTGAACGGGCGCAGTGCCTCGTACGCCATCGCCGGGCCGAGGTCGGAGCCGCCGATGCCGACGTTGACGATGTTCTTGATCCGCTTGCCGGTGTGGCCCGTCCACTCGCCCGAGCGGACCTTGTCGGCGAAGACGGCCATCTGGTCGAGGACCTCGTGCACCTTCGGCACGATGTTCTCGCCGTCGACCTCGACCACGGCGTCGGCCGGGGCGCGCAGGGCCGTGTGCAGGACGGCGCGGTCCTCGGTCGTGTTGATCTTCTCGCCGCGGAACATGGCGTCGCGCTGCCCGAACACGTCGGTGGCGGTGGCCAGTTCCTGGAGCAGGGCGAGGGTCTCGTCCGTGATCAGGTGCTTGGAGTAGTCGATGTGCAGGTCACCGACGTCGAGCGTGTAGCGCTCGGCACGGTCCGCGTCCTTCGCGAACAGGTCGCGCAGGTGCGTGCCGTTGAACTTCGCGCGGTGGTCCTCCAGGGCCGTCCACTGCGGGCGGCGGGTGAGGAAGGGGGCGGTGTCAGGCATGTTGAACGGACTCCTTGGTGACTTTGCCGTGGGCGGCTGCCTGCAGGGCCACGGCGTACATCTCGTCGGCGTCGAGGCGGCGGAGTTCCTCCGCGATCAGCTCGGCGGTGGAGCGGACCTTGAGGGCGAGGGTGCGCTCGGGCTGGCCGGGGAGGGTCAGCTTGGCGAGCGGTCCTTCGGGGCGGTCGATGCGGATCTCGCCGTTCGGCGTGCCGAGGCGGACCGCGGTGACGACCGGGCCGTCCGTCGTGACCCGCTCGACCTGGACGCCGAGCCGGGCGCCGAGCCAGCGCGCGAGCAGTTCGGCGCTGGGGTTGTCGGCCTCGGACTCGACGGCCGCGGAGATCACGTCGGTGCGGGCCTGGTCGAGCGCGGCGGCCAGCATGGAGCGCCACGGGGTGAGCCGGGTCCAGGCCAGGTCGGTGTCGCCGGGGGCGTAGGACGTGGAGCGCTGGGCGAGCGCGGCGACCGGGTCCTCGACGGCGTACGCGTCGGTGATGCGGCGCTGCGCGAGCGCGCCCAGCGGGTCCTTGGCGGGGTTCTCGGGCGCGTCCACCGGCCACCACACGACGACCGGGGCGTCGGGCAGCAGCAGCGGCAGGACGACGGAGTCGGCGTGCTTGCCGGTCTCGCCGTACAGGCGCAGGACCACGGTCTCGCCGGTGCCGGCCTCGGAGCCGAGGCGGACCTCGGCGTCGAGCCGGTTGCCGTGGCGGTCGCGGGGCAGGCGCTTGGTGCGCCGGATGACGACGAGGGTGCGCGAGGGGTGCTCGCGGGACGCCTCCTGGGCGGCCTTCGTCGCGTCGTACGCGTTCTCCTCGTCCGTGACGATGACCATCGTCAGGACCATGCCCACGGCGGGCGTCCCGATGGCACGGCGCCCTTCGACGAGCGCCTTGTTGACCTTGCTTGCCGTGGTGTCGGTCAGGTCGATCTTCATGGCCTGCGCCAGCTCCGTCCGTCTCGTGCGAGCATCTCGTCCGCTTCCTTCGGGCCCCAGCTTCCCGAGGCGTACTGGGCCGGCTTGCCGGTCTTGTCCCAGTGCTCCTCGATGGGGTCGAGGATGCGCCAGGACTCCTCGACCTCTTCCGTGCGCGGGAAGAGGTTCGCGTCGCCCAGCAACACGTCCAGGATCAGCCGCTCGTACGCTTCCGGGCTGGACTCGGTGAACGACTCGCCGTAAGCGAAGTCCATGGACACGTCGCGGATCTCCATCGACGTACCCGGCACCTTGGATCCGAAGCGCACCGTCATACCTTCGTCCGGCTGAACGCGGATGACGATCGCGTTCTGGCCGAGTTCCTCGGTGGCGGTGTGGTCGAACGGGGAGTGCGGGGCGCGCTGGAAGACGACCGCGATCTCGGTGACGCGGCGGCCGAGGCGCTTGCCGGTGCGCAGGTAGAACGGGACGCCCGCCCAGCGGCGGTTGTCGATGCCCAGCTTCACGGCCGCGTAGGTGTCGGTCTTCGACGCGCGGTCGATGCCGTCTTCCTGGAGGTAGCCGCGGACCTTCTCGCCGCCCTGCCAGCCCGGTGCGTACTGCGCGCGGACCGTGGACTTCTCCAGGTCGGCGGGGAGCCGTACGGACTTGAGGACCTTGAGCTTCTCGTTGACCAGCGACTCGGCGTCGAACGCGGCCGGTTCCTCCATCGCCGTGAGGGCGAGGAGCTGGAGCAGGTGGTTCTGGATGACGTCACGGGCGGCGCCGATGCCGTCGTAGTAGCCGGCGCGGCCGCCGATGCCGATGTCCTCGGCCATCGTGATCTGCACGTGGTCGACGTAGGACCGGTTCCAGATCGGCTCGTACATCTGGTTGGCGAAGCGGAGCGCCAGGATGTTCTGGACGGTCTCCTTGCCGAGGTAGTGGTCGATGCGGAAGACCTGCTCGGGCGAGAACACGTCGTGCACGATCGCGTTCAGGTCGCGCGCCGACTCGCTGTCGTGGCCGAACGGCTTCTCGATGACGGCGCGCCGCCAGGAGCCCTCGGCCGCGTCCGCGAGGCCGTGCTTCTTGAGCTGCTGCACGACCTTGGGGAAGAACTTCGGCGGTACGGAGAGGTAGAACGCGTAGTTGCCGCTGGTGCCGCGCTTCTCGTCGAGCTCGTCGACGGACTCGCGCAGCTGCTTGAACGCGGTGTCGTCGTCGAAGTCGCCGGGGATGAAGCGCATACCGTCGGCGAGCTGCTGCCAGACCTCCTCGCGGAAGGGGGTGCGGGCGTGCTCCTTGACCGAGTCGTGGACGACCTGGGCGAAGTCCTGGTCCTCCCACTCACGGCGGGCGAACCCGAGGAGCGAGAAGCCCGGCGGCAGCAGGCCGCGGTTGGCGAGGTCGTAGACGGCCGGCATCAGCTTCTTGCGGGACAGGTCGCCCGTGACGCCGAAGATGACGAGCCCGGAGGGGCCCGCGACGCGCGGCAGACGCCGGTCGCGGGGGTCCCTCAGCGGGTTCTGCCAAGCGGTGGAGCTCACTTGGACTCAGCCTCCGTCAGGCGGGAGGAGACGGTGGAGAGCAGGTCGTTCCAGGCGATCTCGAACTTGGCGACGGCCTCGTCCTCGAGCTGCTGGGTGACCTCGTCGAGCGAGATGCCGAGCGCGTCGACGGCGCCCAGCTCGGCGCGGGCCTGCTCGTAGCGTCCCGTGATGGTGTCGCCGGTGATCTCGCCGTGGTCGGCGGTCGCCTTCAGGGTGCCCTCGGGCATGGTGTTGACGGTGCCGGGCGCGACCAGCTCGTCGACGTACAGGGTGTCCTTATACGCGGGGTCCTTGACGCCGGTGGAGGCCCACAGCGGGCGCTGCTTGTTGGCGCCGGCGGCCGCCAGCTTGGTGGCGCGCTCGACGGCGAAGGCCTGCTCGAAGGCCTCGTAGGCGAGGCGGGCGTTGGCGAGCGCGGACTTGCCCTTGGCGTCCTTGGCCTCGTCCGTGCCGATCTTGTCGAGGCGCTTGTCGATCTCGGCGTCGACGCGGGAGACGAAGAACGAGGCGACCGAGTGGATGCCGGCGAGGTCGATGCCGCGCTCGTGGGCCTTCTCCAGACCGGCCAGGTAGGCGTCCATGACGGCCTGGTAGCGGTCGAGGGAGAAGATCAGCGTGACGTTGACCGAGATGCCGAGGCCGATGACCTCGGTGATCGCCGGGAGGCCCGCGAGGGTCGCCGGAATCTTGATCATCACGTTGGGGCGGTCCACGAGCCAGGCCAGCTGCTTGGCCTCGGCGATGGTGGCCTCGGTGTTGTGGGCCAGGCGCGGGTCGACCTCGATGGAGACGCGGCCGTCACGGCCCTGCGTGGCGTCGTACACGGGGCGCAGGATGTCGGCGGCGGCGCGGACGTCCTGCGTCGTCATCATGCGGACGGCCTCGTCGACGGTGACCTTGCGGACGGCCAGGTCGGCGAGCTGCTCCTCGTAGCCCTCGCCCTTGCCGATGGCGGCCTGGAAGATCGAGGGGTTCGTGGTGACGCCCACGACGTGCTGGTCCGCGATGAGCTCGGCGAGGTTGCCGGACTCGATGCGGGTGCGGGACAGGTCGTCCAGCCAGATGGAAACGCCTTCGTCGGAGAGCGACTTGAGGGGTGCGACGGCGTTGCTCATGTTCTGCTTCATCTTCTTTCGTACGTGCGTGAGGGGGAGGTTCAGGCGCGGGCGGCGGCGAGGGACTCGCGGGCCTTGGCGGCGACGTTCTCGGCGGTGAAGCCGAACTCGGCGAAGAGCGTGCCCGCGTCGGCGGAGGCACCGAAGTGCTCCAGGGAGACGATGCGTCCGGCGTCACCGACGTAGCGGTACCAGGTGAGACCGATGCCGGCCTCGACCGCCACGCGGGCCTTCACCGACGGCGGCAGGACGGACGCGCGGTAGTCGGCGTCCTGCTCCTCGAACCACTCGACGGACGGCATCGACACGACGCGGGTGGCGATGCCCTCGGCCTCCAGCTGCTCACGGGCGGCGACGGCGAGCTGCACCTCGGAGCCGGTGGCGATCAGGACGACGTCGGGGGTGCCGGTCGACGCCTCGACGAGGACGTAGCCGCCCTTGGCGGCGTCTTCGTTGGCCTCGTAGGTGGGCAGGCCCTGGCGGGAGAGCGCCAGGCCGTGCGGGGCCGGCTTCTCGGTGCCGCGCTTGAGGATCTCGCGCCAGGCGGTGGCGGTCTCGTTGGCGTCGGCCGGGCGGACGACGTTGAGGCCGGGGATGGCGCGCAGCGAGGCGAGGTGCTCGACGGGCTGGTGGGTCGGGCCGTCCTCACCGAGGCCGATGGAGTCGTGGGTCCAGACGTAGGTGACCGGGAGCTGCATGAGGGCGGACATGCGGACGGCGTTGCGCATGTAGTCGGAGAACACCAGGAAGGTGCCGCCGTAGATGCGGGTGTTGCCGTGCAGCGCGATGCCGTTCATCTCGGCGGCCATCGAGAACTCGCGGATGCCGAAGTGCACGGTGCGGCCGTACGGGTCGGCCTCGGAGAGGGGGTTGCCCTTGGGGAGGAAGGAGCTGGTCTTGTCGATCGTCGTGTTGTTGGAGCCCGCGAGGTCGGCGGAGCCGCCCCACAGCTCGGGGACGACCGGGCCGAGGGCCTGGAGGACCTTGCCGGACGCGGCGCGGGTGGCGACCTTGGTGCCGGTCTCGAAGGACGGCAGGGCGTCCTCCCAGCCCTCGGGGAGGCGGCCGGCGAGCACGCGGTCGAGGGTCGCGGAGCGCTCGGGGTTGGCGTTTCGCCACTCGGCGAGCTGCTTGTCCCAGGCGGCGTGCGCCTCGGCGCCGCGGTCGAGGGCGCCGCGGGTGTGGGCGATGACCTCGTCCTCGACGATGAAGGACTGCTCCGGGTCGAAGCCGAGGACGCGCTTGGTGGCGGCGATCTCCTCGGCGCCGAGCGCGGAGCCGTGGGAGGCCTCGGTGTTCTTCGCGGTCGGGGCCGGCCAGGCGATGATCGTGCGCATCGCGATGATCGAGGGCTTGTCGGTGACGGCCTTGGCGGCGGCGAGCGCCTCGTACAGGGCCTTCGGGTCGACGTCGCCGTCGGCGGTGGGCGCGACGCGCTGCACGTGCCAGCCGTACGCCTCGTAGCGCTTCAGGACGTCCTCGGAGAAGGCGGTCGCGGTGTCGCCCTCGATGGAGATGTGGTTGTCGTCGTAGACGAAGACGAGGTTGCCGAGCTTCTGGTGGCCCGCGAGGGACGAGGCCTCGGCGGAGACGCCCTCCTCCAGGTCGCCGTCGGAGACGATCGCCCAGATGGTGTGGTCGAACGGGGAGTCGCCCTCGGCGGCCTCCGGGTCGAACAGGCCGCGCTCGTAGCGGGCGGCCATCGCCATGCCCACGGCGTTGGCGAGACCCTGGCCGAGCGGACCCGTGGTGGTCTCGACACCGGCGGTGTGGCCGTACTCGGGGTGGCCCGGCGTCTTCGAGCCCTGCGTGCGGAACGCCTTCAGGTCGTCGAGCTCCAGCTCGTAGCCGGAGAGGAAGAGCTGGGTGTAGAGGGTGAGGCTGGTGTGTCCGGGCGACAGGACGAAGCGGTCGCGGCCGGTCCACTCCGGGTCGGCCGGGTCGTGCCGCATGGCCTTCTGGAAGATGGTGTACGCGGCCGGGGCCAGGCTCATGGCGGTGCCGGGGTGACCGTTGCCGACCTTCTGCACCGCGTCCGCCGCCAGGAGGCGCGCGGTGTCGACGGCACGCTGGTCACGTTCGGTCCACTCGAAGGGGTTGAGTCCGTTCGGTGTCTGCGTGCTCATCTGTCCAGCTTCCTTCACATCCGTTGTCCTGCCGAGGTGTCGAAAGACACCGTCCACCCAGGACCAAAGTCCCAGGTCGAACCACCTACGAATGTAAAGGTCATACTTTTGGCTCGACAGGTGCCCCCGTGCCAGCGTTCGGTGAAAATGGGACACGCAACCCGCACCGATCCGAGGAAAGTGCATGACGGAGCAGGACCCCCCACAGACGAGCGCACATCTGGGAGCGGCGGCGCACATCCGCACCTACCCGTTCGACCCCAGCGCGAGCCTGTCCGGCGTCGGAATACAGATCGGACCGATGGGCCCGGAGGGTCCGTGGGGCGTCGGCCCCGCGCGGCGCGTGCACCGCATCGACTTCCACGTGCTGCTGTTCTTCCGCGAGGGCCCGGTCCGCCACATGATCGACTTCACCGAGTACGAGGTGGGGGCCGGGGACATCCTGTGGATCCGGCCGGGCCAGGTGCACGGCTTCTCGACCGAGGACACCTACGTCGGCACGGCCCTCACCATGCAGCCGGGCTTCCTGCCCCGCGCGATCGTCGAGGCGACCGGCCTCTACCGCTACGACCGCCCGCCGCTGCTGCACCCCGCTGCGGATCAACTCGCGGCGCTGGACGCCTCGTTGGAGCAGTTGCGGCGCGAGTACCTGGACACGGTCACGCTTCCGCTGAGCCTGCACACCGCGGTCCTTCGGCACACCCTGACGGCCCTGATGCTGCGCGTGGCACATGTGTCGGCGCAGGCCACGGCGGAGGACGGAACGCCACAGCAGGACGCCGCGGCCTCCGCGTTCTCCCGGTTCCGCACGGCGGTCGAGCACGGCTTCACGTCCAACCACAGCGTCAGCGCGTACGCCGACGAGCTCGGCTACTCGCGCCGCACGCTCGTCCGCGCGGTGCGCGCCGCGACGGGCCTCACCCCGAAGGCGTTCATCGACCGGCGCGTGATCCTGGAGGCCAAACGGATGCTCGCGCACACGGAGCTGCCGGTGGGCCGGATCGGCGTCGCGGTCGGCTTCGCGGACTCGGCCAACTTCTCGAAGTACTTCCAGCAGCACACGGGTGCCACGCCGGCGGCGTTCCGGGCGGAACAGGTCTGAGGCGCCCTTCAGTGCCCTTCCGGCCGGCCCCCTTCTGACGTAAAGATCAGGCACATGTCCGCCGTGGCCTGCGCGTGGATGCGGAACTCCTCACGGGCCCGCCCCGCGTCGCCCGCGACGATCGCCCGGGTCAGCGGATCGTGCAGCTCGCCGGGGGTGGAGCGGGCCTCGGTGCCGCCGGGGTGGGTGGAGATGATCCGGGTCAGCTCGTCCTGGATGCCCTGCTCGGCCTCCAACAGTCGCCGGGAACCGGAGAGTTCGGCGATGGCGAGGTGGAAGGCGGCGTCGGCGGTGCGGTAGGCGTCGGCGTCGGACAGCAACTCGTGCGTACGGTCGGCGAGTTCACGCAGACGCGCGTGCGCGTCGGCGTCGGCACGGCGGGCCGCGCGGGCGGCTGCCTCACCTGAGATCGCCTGCCGCCACGCCGTCAGCTCCTCGATGTTCGTCTCACTGATCGTGATGCCGGACTCGCGGGTGGATGCGCTGGGGTCGCCGGTGCTGACGCTGGTGCTGTGCGGGGTGTCGTTCCTCTTCCCCAAGTCCGCCCCTGCCCGAAGTTAGCGCTGCGCGCCCGCTGCTCAGCAGCCTCAGGGGCTTAAAATCAACCGCATGTCACGCACCACCCCCGCCTGCCCCTGCGGACTCCCCGCCACCTACGAAGACTGCTGCGGGCGCTATCACTCCGGCGCCTCGGCCGCCCCCTCCGCCGAAGCCCTGATGCGCTCCCGGTACGCCGCCTTCGTGCGGCGCGACGCCCCGTACCTGCTGCGTACCTGGCATCCGGACACCCGGCCGCCCGGCATCGACTTCGCCGACGCTCCGCGGTGGACCGGCCTGGAGATCGTGGAGGCGGTCGAGGGCTCCGCGTTCCACCAGCGCGGCACCGTCACCTTCCGCGCCCGCTACCGGGGCGGCGAGCTGCACGAGCGCAGCCGGTTCTCCCGGGTGGGCGGGGCGTGGGTGTACGTCGACGGGGACTTCATCGAGTAACTCCGGGGCCCCGTAAGGGAGTTCAGGGCGCCAGGATGTCCAGCTCGTGCAGCGCGCCCACCGCGATCTCGCGCGTGAGCTCCTCCGCGCGCTGCGCGTCCCGCTCCCGTACCGCCTCCGCGACCTTGACGTGCAGGCTGACCGCCGCCGGGTCCGGATCCTCGAACATGACCTGGTGGTGGGTGCGGCCCGCGAGGACCTCGGCGACCAGGTCACCCAGGTGGGCGAACATCTCGTTGCCCGACGCGTTCAGGACGATCCGGTGGAACTCGACGTCGTGGCCGAGGTATGCCTCCAGCTGCTGGCCCCGTGACGTGGCCACCATGCCGAGCGCGCACTCGGTGAGCGCCGCGCACTGCTCCGCGCTCGCGCTCCGCGCGGCCAGACCCGCGGCGACCGGCTCGACCGCCGAGCGGAGCACGGTCAGCGAGCGCAGCTGGCGCGGGCGGTCGGCGCCCGCGAGGCGCCAGCGGATCACCTGCGGGTCGTAGACGTTCCACTCCTCGGCGGGCCGCACCGTCACGCCGACCCGGCGCCGCGAGGCCACGAGGTGCATCGACTCCAGGACGCGCACCGCCTCCCGCATGACCGATCGGGAGACCTCGAAGAGCTGGGCGAGTTCATCCGTGCGCAGCACACTGCCCGCCGGGTACTCGCCCGCCGTGATCGCGGGACCGAGGCTTTCCAGTACGCGGGCATGCAGGCCCCGGCCCATGGTGGTCATGGGGACAACCCTAGCCCCGAGCTCAATGGTCTGACTTATATGTCACACCCTCTTGAATTAATCAGACCTATTGGGTTTCAGTGTGGTGTCACAGCGATGTCGACGAAGACAGCGAAGCGAGGCAGTACCCGATGAGCACCCCCCACGTCGTCGTGGTCATGGGCGTCGCAGGAACCGGCAAGACAACGATCGGTCCCCTGCTCGCCGAACGACTCGGCGTTCCGTACGCCGAGGGCGACGACTTCCACCCCGAGGCCAACATCGAGAAGATGTCGGCCGGCACCCCCCTTGACGACGAGGACCGCTGGCCCTGGCTCGACGCCATCGGCCGCTGGGCGCACAGCCGCGCGGGACTCGGCGGGGTGGTCTCCAGCTCCGCACTCAAGCGCAGCTACCGCGACCGCCTGCGGGCCGAGGCCCCCGGCGCCGTCTTCGTCCACCTCACCGGCTCGCGCGAGCTGATCGAGGACCGGATGGGGCATCGCGAGGGGCACTTCATGCCCACTTCACTGCTCGACTCGCAGTTCGCCACGCTTCAGCCGCTCGCGGCGGACGAGGCGGGCGTGGCCGTCGATGTCGCGGGTTCGCCCGAGGAGATCGCGGACCGGGCCACCGCGGCCCTGGCCGCGCTCGACTCCCCCGCCGCGACCGCGTAACCCCCCACACCGGCAAGTACTCCCCGTCCCCCCACTCGTTCAAGGGATTAGACCGTGACCAGACTCAGCGTCGAGATGCTGGCAGCGGACACCGTCGAGCCGATCACGTCCGCGGGCCATGCCCAGCTCGGGATCGCCGTGCTCGCGGGAATCGCCGTCATCGTCCTGCTCATCACCACATTCAAGATGCACGCCTTCCTGGCGCTGACCATCGGCTCGCTCGCGCTCGGCGCGTTCGCCGGTGCGCCGCTGGACAAGGTGATCGAGAGCTTCAGCGCCGGACTCGGTGACACCGTCGCCGGCGTCGGCGTACTGATCGCGCTCGGCGCGATCCTCGGCAAGCTGCTCGCCGACTCCGGCGGCGCCGACCAGATCGTCGACACGATCCTCGCCAAGGCCGGCAAGTCCGGTGGCAAGGCCATGCCGTGGGCCATGGTGCTCATCGCGGCCGTGATCGGCCTGCCGCTCTTCTTCGAGGTCGGCATCGTCCTGCTGATCCCCGTCGTCCTGATGGTCGCCAAGCGCGGCAACTACTCGCTGATGCGGATCGGCATCCCGGCCCTCGCCGGTCTGTCCGTGATGCACGGCCTGATCCCGCCGCACCCCGGCCCGCTCGTCGCGATCCAGGCGGTCGACGCCAACCTCGGCCTCACGCTCGCGCTCGGCATCCTCGTCGCCATCCCGACGGTGATCATCGCGGGCCCGGTCTTCTCGAAGTACGCGGCCAAGTGGGTCGACGTCCCGGCCCCCGAGAAGATGATCCCGGCGCGCGCGTCCGACGAGCTGGAGAGGCGTCCGAGCTTCGGCGCCGCCGTCGCGACGATCCTGCTGCCGGTCGTGATGATGCTGTCCAAGGCCGTTGTCGACGTCATCGTGGACAACCCGGACGCCACCGTCCAGCGCGTGTTCGACGTGGTCGGCAACCCGATGATCGCGCTGCTCGTCGCCGTCGTCGTCGCCATGTTCACCCTCGGCCGCCCGGCCGGCTTCACCAAGGGCAAGGTGCTCTCCACCACCGAGAAGTCCCTCGGCCCGATCGCGGGCGTGCTGCTCATCGTGGGCGCGGGCGGTGGCTTCAAGGGCACCCTGGTCGACTCCGGCGTCGGCGAGATGATCATGGAGATCTCCAAGGACTGGGGACTCCCGACGCTGCTGCTCGCCTGGCTCATCGCGGTCGTCATCCGCGTCGCCACGGGTTCGGCGACGGTCGCCACGGTCTCCGCCGCCGGCCTGGTCGCGCCCCTCGCGGCCAACATGAGTGACACCCACACGGCGCTGCTCGTGCTGGCCATCGGCGCGGGTTCGCTGTTCTTCAGCCACGTCAACGACGCCGGTTTCTGGCTGGTCAAGGAGTACTTCGGGCTCAGCGTCGGCCAGACCGTGAAGACCTGGTCGCTCATGGAGACGATCATCTCCGTGGTCGCGGGCGCGCTGGTGCTGCTGCTGTCCTTGGTGATCTAGCCGAGGACCAACTGCCCGATCACGAGGGCGTCCCGCCGGCCGGCGGGGCGCCCTCGTGGCGTGTTCAGGGCGCGTCGAGCCACTCGCCGTGCTCCCGCGCGGCCCAGTCCCGGTCCACGAAGCCGGTCCGCAGGCCCCGGCGCGACTCCGGATCGCCGACCGCCATGCCGATGTGCCCGGCGAGAACGATGCCGAGGGCGAGCGCCAGCCAGTCGTGCACGAAGGTGCTGCCCGTGCGCACGGCGAGCGGGGCGAGGTGCGTGAACCACATGAGCAGCCCCGTGCCGAGCATCACCAGGACGGCTCCGGCCAGCCAGGCCGCCCACAGCTTCTGCCCGGCGTTGAACTTGCCCGCCGGGCGGTGGCCGGGCCGCCGGTGCAGGACGGCACGGAGCCACGCCTTGTCGTGGAGGTCGAACCGGTTGAGCCGGCCGAGGTCCGCGCGGAACGCGCGGGAGACGAGTCCCACCACGAAGGGCACGGGCAGCAGCAGGCCCGACCATTCGTGGAGCGTGACCACGAGGGCGCGGCGGCCGACGAGTTCGGCGAGCTGCGGAACGTAGAGACAGGCGGCCGTCACGACGCACACGCCCATCAGGGCGGCCGTGGCGCGGTGCACCCAGCGTTCGGCTCGCGTGAAACGGCGGACGGTGGCCGTGAGCTGCTCAGTTCGTGGGCTCATCGTCGCGTCCGTTCGAGCGGCCGACCCAGGCGTCGATGTCGTAGCCGCGCTCCTCCCAGTAACCCGGCTGTACGTCGTCGGTGACGGTGATCCCGGAGAGCCACTTGGCCGACTTGTAGAAGTACATGGGGGCCGCGTAGAGGCGCACCGGGCCGCCGTGCGCGTGCGTGAGGTCCTTGTCCCGCATGCGCAGCGCCACCAGTACGTCGGCGCGGCGCGCCTGTTGGAGCGTGAGGCTCTCGCTGTACGTGCCGTCGAAGCAGGTGAGGCGTACGGCTCTGGCGGTGGGGCGCACCCCCGCGGCGTCCAGGATCCGCGAGAGCCGTACGCCTTCGAAGGGGGTGTGCGGGACGCGCCAGCCCGTGACGCACTGGACGTCACGGACGAGGCGGGTCTGCGGCAGCGCCCTCAACTCGGGGAGCGTGTACGTCGACGGGTGCTCGACCAGTCCGTTGACGGTGAGGCGGTAGGTCTCGGCGCTCTTGTGGGGGACGGAGGCGGCGACCGAGTAGTAGCGGAAGCCGCCGCCGTTCGGCAGCACGCCCGTGAGGCCGGTGGGGTCCTTCTGGGCGAGGCTTTCGAAGGCGTGCTGGAGGGTGGGGGCGGCGGCCACGGTGAGCGCGCCCGCGCCGAGCATTCCGAGGACCAGGCGGCGGCCCACCGGGGGGCCTTGGTTCGGTTTCACGTTTCGATTGCAGCACTGTGGGGGGCCGGGAGCCAGGGAGTTGCGGTCGACGTCAGGGTTTCGTCACCCGTGGTTGCGGTCGCGGGGCGCTGCCCCGGACCCCGCGCCTCAATCGCCGGCGGGGCTTTAATTGGCTCGCTGGTCCAACTGAAAGGCCTCGTTGCCCAGGCCGATACGGGCGTGGGCGCGGGGGTTGTTGCGGCGGAGGATCAGGCCGTACGCCGCGCCTGCCAGTGCGGCGAGGGCGATGATGCCCGGGAGGATCCAGTTGAGCGCGGAGTCCGGGCCCGAGCCGACCAGGACGTCGAAGTCCTTGACCGTGTAGACGGCGATCACGAGGAGCGCGACGCCCGCCACGCCGGACGCCACGAGCCGCCAGGCCTGCGCCGCCGCGGCCCCGCGCCGCGCGAAGAACACGATGACGGCGAGGGACGCCGTGGCCATGAGGAGGATGACGCCGAGCGCGCCCACGTTGCCTCCCCACGTGAACAGGTGCAGGACCGGCGCCGTCGGGTCGCCGAACGGGGCGTCGTCGGCGATCGCGAAGCCGACGACCGCGATCAGCGCGATCACCGACTGCAGCACCGAGGCCTTGCCGGGCGCGCCGGTCGCCGTGTTCGTCCGCCCGAACGCGGCGGGCAGCAGCCCCTCGCGCCCCATCGCGAACGCGTACCGCGCCACCACGTTGTGGAAGCTGAGCAGCGCCGCGAACATGCCCGTCACGAACAGGACATGGACGATGTCGGTGAACGCGCCGCCGAGCCGGTCCTCCGTCAGCCCGAACAGCAGACCCGCCGACTGCTTGCGGGCCGCGCCCACGATGCCGGAGGGCCCCGTCGCCACCGTCATCGCCCACGAGCTGAACGCGAAGAAGAGGGCGACGCCGCCGACCGCGAGGAACATCACGCGCGGCACCAGGACGTGCGGCCTGCTGGTCTCCTCCGCGTACACCGGGGCCTGCTCGAAGCCGGTGAACGCGGCGATGCAGAAGCACAGCGCCGTGCCGAGCCCGACGCCCGAGAGGGTCTCCGGGTTGAAGGCGTGCAGGGACAGGCCCTGGGCGCCGGGGTCGCCGATGGCCGCGATGTCGAAGACGACCACGACGGCGACCTCGATGAGCAGCAGCACCCCGAGGACCTTCGCGTTCACGTCGATCTTCAGCAGGCCGAGCGCGCCGACGGCGAGTACGGCCACCAACGCCGGTATCCACCAGGCCAGTTCGAGGTTCAGATACTGCTCGGCGAGGCCCGCGACCTCGTAGCCGAACAGCCCGAAGATGCCGACCTGGAGCGAGCTGTAGGCGACGAGCGCGACGAGGGCCGCCGCGGCGCCGGTGGTCGGGCCGAGACCGCGGGCGATGTACGCGTAGAACGCGCCGGCGTTGTGCACGTGCCGGCTCAACTCCGCGTAGCCGACGCTGAAGAGGGCGAGCACGACGCCGAGCACGAGGAAGAGCAGCGGCTGGCCGACCACTCCCATCACGGCGAACGTCGTCGGCATGACACCCGCGACGACGAGCAGCGGCCCGGTCGCGGCGAGCACGGAGAGCAGCAGCCCCGCCGTACCGAGCCGCCCGGCGCGCAGCGCGCTCGCCTCGCCCAGATACGTGTGAATGGCCGGATCCGCCGCGGCCTCGGGCGGTCGCTCGCTCGCGCTCATTGGGGACGTCCCTTCCTTCGTGCTGTGAAGTGAGGTGCGGTGGGGCTTGGTTGTGGACTGCGCCACGTCGATGCGCTACGCCGAGCCGAGCGCGGCGCTGCGCGCGATCCGGAACGCTTCGTACGGGTCCCGGTCGGGGTACGACCAGGGGTGCGGCGTGCTGTGCCGGCCGATCCGGTGGAACAGCGCGGCCGCCTCCGCGGGGCGGCCCTCGCAGTACTTCGCGTGCGCGAGGTAGTTGAGGTCGATGCGGCCGCGCGGATGCGAGGCACCCGGCCGCTCACGCGCGGCGCCCCACTCCAGCCACCAGTCGAACGCGGCCTTCAGGACGAGCCGTGCGCGCCGCCCCGACCAGTGCCCGGACTCCTTCGGGTCGCCGGAGAGCACGCCCACGCGCGCGAGCACCCGGTAGCGCTCGGCGTGCGCGACGACCGGGAGCAGCGCCAACGGCGAGTCCGGCGTGACCTGTTCGGACGCCCAGGACGCGAAGTCGTACACCTCGTGCATCGGGTCCTGTCCGACGTCGGCGCGCCGCTCGGCGAGCCGCGCGACCATCAGGTGGTGCGCGTGGTGATGTCCTGGATGCCTCAGGCGTACCTCGTCGAAGAGCCGCACGACATCCTCCTCGCTGCCCAACTCCCGCTCCAGGAGCATCAGTCCGAGCAGTGGTGTCGGATCGTCGGGCACGAGCTCCGCCGCCTCCACGCAGGCCGCGCGCGCCTTCTCGGGGCGGCCGCGGCCCTCGACGGCGCGCACCACACCCGCGCAGGCCAGGAGGACGACCGCGTCCGTGGAGTCGGGTTCGGCGAGCAGCCAGTCGCGGGCCCAGACCCGGGCCGTGGGTTCGCCCGCGAGGCCGAGGACGCGGTGGCCGCGCAGGTCCCAGTCGCAGCCGGTGGCGCGGAGCAGGGATCTCACCTCGGTCCAGCGGCCCCGGGCGAGCGCGGAGCGCGCCGCGACGAGTTCGGTGTCGTCGAGTGCGGGGTCGCCGAAGGGAGGGATGTGCGCGGGCTTCTTGCGGGGGCGCCCGAGCGGAGGCGGAGGTGGGGGCACCGCGGCGGGGTCCTTACGACTGTTCAGATATGGGTGAGATGGACTACAGATCGATGATCAAGCACAGCAAACCGGTACGGAGGTGTCCGCGTCAAGGGCGGCCGGTGACGCACCTCACCAACTCGGGGAAACAGCAGGTGAGTTCGGCCGGAGATGAGCCGGAGATGAGATGGCGCCGGATCGCTCGCGCGCGGGTGCCCGCGGTGGCCGCTATCGTCGAAGCGTGTCCGTCCTCGTCCTCGTCCTCGCCGTGAGCGCGGCGTTCTGTCTGGGCATCGGTTTCGTCCTCCAGCAGAACGCGGCGGTGCGGGCCCCGCTCGGCGACTTCCTCTCTCCCCGGCTGCTGCTCGACCTGGTGCGCGTGCCGCGCTGGCTCGGCGGGATCGGCCTGATGGTCTGCGGGATGGTGCTCGGCGCCATGGCTCTCGGCCTGGGCGAGGTGACCCTCGTCGAGCCGCTGCTCGCCACGAACCTCCTCTTCGCCCTGCTGCTCTCCCGCCGGCAGACGAGATCGCCGCTCGGCCGGCAGGGCTGGGCAGGACTGCTGCTGCTCGCGGGCGGCGTCACGGCGTTCATCGTCGCCGGGCAGCCGCGGGGCGGCAGCGCGGTCACCGATCCGCTGCGGCACTGGCTGATCATCGGCGTGATGGTCGGCGGGGCGCTGCTCCTCGCGGCCCTGGCCAAGCGCTCCCGGCTGACCGCGGGGCCCGCGCTGCTCGCGGTGGCGGCGGGTCTTCTGTACGGGGTGCAGGACGCGTTGACGCGGGTGAGCGGTCAGCGGTTCTCCTCGGGCGGCTGGCCGGAGCTGTTCTCGGGCTGGCAGCCGTACGCGGTGGCGGTGCTGGGGATCACGGGGCTCGTCCTGGTGCAGAGCGCGTTCGAGACGGCGCCGCTGCGGATGTCGCTGCCCGCGCTCACCGCGGCGCAGCCGCTGGCGGGGATCGCGTGCGGCGTGGGTTTCCTGGGCGACCGGCTGCGGATGGACACGGGGGCGCTCGCGTGGGAGGCGGTGGGCCTGGCCGGGATCGTCGTGGGCGTCGTCCTGCTCGGGCTGCACCCCGCGATGCCGGGCGCCGCCGCGACCGGGCGGGACCGGGTGGAGGCACCCCTCTAGCTTGCAGTGCATGAACCTCTAGCCTGCGGTGCATGAACCCCGCTGAAGTGAATCCCGGCGAAGTGAATCCCGCCGAGGAGATCCTCGACATCGTCGACGAGCACGACCGGGTCATCGGCCGGTCACCGCGCGGCGAGGCCTACGCGAAGCACCTGCGCCACCGGTGCGCCTTCATCCTCGCCAGGAACCCGGCCGGCGAGATCTTCGTGCACCGCCGCACCCCCACCAAGCTCGTCTTCCCCTCCCACCACGACATGTTCGTCGGCGGGGTGGTCGGCGCCGGCGAGACGTACGACGACGCGGCGCTGCGCGAGGCGGAGGAGGAGCTGGGGGTGAGCGGACTCCCGCGGCCCACCCCGCTGTTCAAGTTCCTGTACGAGGGCGATGCCGGGCAGTCCTGGTGGTCGTACGTCTACGAGGTCACCTTCGACCTGCCGGTGCGTCCGCAGGCCGAGGAGATCGACTGGCACGCGTTCCTGAGCCCCGAGGAGCTGGAGCGGCGGATCGGCGAGTGGGACTGGACGCCCGACGGGCTCGCGGCGTACGAGCGGTGGAAGACGCACAGGTGACCCGCGGGGTGCGGGGGTCCCGCGGGTAATGTGCCGCGGGTGATCGAATTTGTACGCAGTATCCGTCTCTGGTTCGCGCCGGAGCGGATCAGGGACGAGGGTGACACCCCCGACTACCGCTTCTCGCTCGCCAATGAGCGCACCTTCCTGGCGTGGGTGCGCACCGCGCTCGCGCTGATCGGCGGCGGATTCGCCGTGGACCAGTTCCTGCCGGATCTGCGCTGGGGGTGGCGCGTCGGGCTCGCGCTCGCGCTGCTGGCGGCGGGCGCACTGTGCTCGCTGCGGGCCGTGGGGCACTGGGTGCGCTGCGAGCTGGCGATGCGGCGCGGCGACGACCTGCCGGTGTCGAAGTTCCCCGCGGTGCTCGGCGTGGTGGTGGCGCTCGTCTCGGTGGCCATGGTCGTCATCGTGTTCGTGGGGTGGGAGGGGTGAGCGAGGCGGGCGGGCCCGTGCGCGACCCCGGACTCCAGCCCGCCCGGACGCGGCTCGCGTGGCGGCGTACGACGCTGTCCGGCACGGTCGCCGCGGTGCTCGCGGTGAAGGCGACGCTGAGCAGCGGCGTCGGACCCCTGCGGTTCGTCGCCACGGCGCTGTGCCTGCTGCTGTGGCTGGGCTTCGTGGCGGTCGCCCACCAGCGGATCACCGGGCTCGCCCGGAACGAGGCCGCGCCGCCCGTGATGACCCGGCGGCAGGCGGCGGCCGCCGCGCTGTGCACGGTGGCGATCACGCTGTGCGCGGCGGTGCTCATCGCGTGAGGGCGCGGGTCACTCGTCCCAGTCGACCGTGACCACCACTTTCCCGCGCGTGCGACCCGTCTCGCTCAGCTCGTGGGCGCGCGCCGCCTCCTGAAGCGGGAGCGTCTCGTCGATGTGCACCGTCACCACGTCGGCCTCGGCGAGCGCCGCGAGGCGGGCGAGGTCGGCGGCGTCGGGGCGCACCCAGCAGTAGTTGCCGCCGAGTCCGACCACGTCGCCGTCGGCGATGGAGGCGAGCCGGCCGCCCGGCGCCAGCAGTTCCGCGGAGACCCGCAGCGTCTCGCCGCCCACCGTGTCGAACGCCGCGTCGACGCCTTCCGGGGCCAGCGCCCGGACCCGTTCGGCGAGGCCGTCCCCGTAGGCGACCGGTTCCCCGCCGAGTTCCCGTACGTAGGCGTGGTTGCGCTCGCTCGCGGTGCCGATGACGCGCGCGCCGAAGTGCCGGGCGATCTGCACGGCGAACGAGCCGACGCCGCCGGCTGCCGCGTGCACCAGGACCACGTCGCCCTCCTGCACGTCCAGGCCGCGGGTCAGCACCTGGAGCGCGGTGAGCCCGGCGAGCGGCAGTCCCGCCGCCTCCTCGAAGGTGAGGTTGCGGGGCTTGCGGGCGAGGGTGCGCACGGGCGCGGCCACGTACTCGGCGAAGGTGCCGCGGGACAGGAAGTCCTCGCGTACGTACCCGATGACCTCGTCGCCGGGCGCGAACTCGGTGACGGCGACGCCGGGTTGGACCACCACGCCGGACACGTCCCAGCCGGGGATCACCGGGAAGACGGGATCGAGCAGCCCGTCCAGGTGCCCGGCGCGGCAGTGCCGGTCCACGGGGTTCATGGCGGCGGCCCGCACCTTCACCAGGACCGAGTCGGGACCCACCTTGGGGTCGCGGACCTCGCCGTATTCGAGGACTTCGGGGCCGCCGTACGAGCGGTAACTGATCGCCTTCATGGCCGGAGGCTCCCATAACCCAAGATGAGGGGCATTTCGGACTAGCCTGTGGGGGTCAGTCCAGGCCGTCCGTCACCGAAAGTGAGCGCCATGACCACCCTCCACCAGGAACACCCCACCCACGAGCACACGCACGGCCCGTCCTGCGGTCACCAGGAGGTGCCGCACGGGGACCACGTCGACTACGCGCACGACGGGCATCTGCACGCCCAGCACGGCGGGCACTGGGACGAGTGCGAGCCGACGGGGCACGTCGCGCACGAGGGGCACGAGCACCGGCACGGCACCGACTGCGGCCACACGGCGGTCACGCACGGCGACCACGTCGACTACCTCCACGACGGCCACCGGCACGCCGCGCACGCGGGGCACTGGGACGACCACTGATCCTGTCCCGCGGAACGAGCGGAACGAAAGGGCCCGGCGGATTCCGCCGGGCCCTTTCGTTCCGCCTGTTCCGCGGGCGAAGCGGCGCATCGTAAGAACGATCACGTTTCCGGAAGGCCCTGGACGCCATACCGACTGGTCGGCATGATGGCAGCCACTGTTGGCTGAACCAGCCCGATACCGCCCGGATTCTCGGAGGACCGCGATGAGTCACCCCCCAGGCCTCGACCTCGACCAGCTGCGCGCCCATCTCGACCGGGAACGCCCTGGCCTGGTCGCCGGGCCGCTGACCGGGCGGCTCATCGAGGGCGGGCGCTCGAACCTGACGTACCAGGTGAGCGACGGCACCACGACGTGGGTGGTGCGCAGGCCGCCGCTCGGGCACGTGCTCGCGACCGCGCACGACATGAAGCGCGAGCACCGGGTGATCGCGGGGCTGCACCCCACGAACGTGCCGGTGCCCGAGCCGGTGCTGCTGTGCGAGGACCAGGAGGTCATCGGGGCGCCGTTCTACGTCATGGAGTTCGTGGACGGGACGCCGTACCGCACCGAGCAGGAGCTCGCGCCGCTCGGGCCGGAGCGCACGCGCGCCGCGGTGCTCGGCCTCGTGGACACGCTGGTCGATCTGCACGCGGTGGACCCCGCGGCGGTCGGCCTCGGCGACTTCGGCCGGCCCGAGGGCTTCCTCGACCGCCAGCTGCGCCGCTGGGGCAAGCAGCTGGACGCGTCGCGCAACCGCGAGCTGCCCGGGATCGACGAGCTGCAGGCGGCGCTCGGCCGTGCGCTGCCGACCTCGCCCGCGCCGACGATCGTGCACGGCGACTACCGGCTCGACAACGTGCTCGTACGCCAGGATCCCGACGGGGTCGACCGGATCAAGGCGATCCTCGACTGGGAGATGTCGACGCTCGGCGACCCGCTCACGGACGTGGGCCTGCTGGCGATGTACAGCGCGCGGCTCGACATGCCCGACTCGCCCATCTCCACGACCGCTTCGGCGCCGGGCCACCCCTCCCCCGCCGAACTGATCGAGCGGTACGCCGAGCGGTCGGGGCGCGATGTGTCGGCGATCGCCTGGTACACCGCGTTCGCCTGGTTCAAGCTGGCCGTGATCCTTGAGGGCATCCACTACCGCTACACGCTGGGCCAGACCGTCGGCGCGGGCTTCGACCGCATCGGCGAACTGGTCCCGGTCTTCATCGCCCACGGCCTGAACACCCTCAAGGAGGGCTGAGCCGGGAGGCCCTACGGCCGCAGCGCCCGCAGCAGCAGGTCGGCCAGTTGGTCGGCCAGTTGCTGCGGGGTCAGGGGGCCGTCGGGGCGGTACCACGTGGACAGATGGTGGATCGAGCCGAAGTGGTAGTCGACCACCAGGTCGGCCGGCGTCTCGGTCGTGAAGACGCCGGTCTTCTGGCCCTCCTCGATCAGCGCCCGGAAACGCTCGTGGTAGCGGCGCCGCTCGGCCCGTACCTGCTTGTTCTTCTCCGGGCTCAGATGGTGCATGGAACGGAAGAAGATCGACGCGTCGTCGAGGTTATCGATCGTCGTGACGACCACGTCCGCCGCGGCGTCCCGCAGCCGCTTCTCGACCGGCTCGTCCCGGTCGGCGAACGCGTCGAGCCGCTCCTGCTGGAGGCGCAGCACGCGCGCGTACACCTCGTGCAGCAGATCGTCCTTCGAGCCGAAGTAGTGGTAAAGGGCGCCCTTCGTGACGCCCGCCGCCTCCACGATCTCCTGCACCGACGTGCGGTCGTAGCCACGGTCGGCGAAGAGCCGGGTGGCGGCCGCGAGGAGTCGTTGCGGGACGGGTGCGCCGTCGCCGTCGGTCGTCCTGGGCACTGCCGCCACCTGCCTTTCCGTAGTTCTCAGCCTTGTACTGACGGGGAACGCAGTTCCCGCCGGAGGATCTTCCCACTCGCGGTCTTCGGGAGCTCCCCCAGGACTTCCACCTCGCGCGGATACTTGTAGGCCGCCAGGCGCTCCTTGCAGTACGCGGACAGCTCCTCGGGACTTGCCTCCGCCCCCGGGCGCAGGCTGACGTACGCCTTCACGCTCTCGCCCCGGTACGCGTCCGGAATGCCGACGACGGCCGCCTCGCGGACGGCGGGGTGGCCGTAGAGGACGTCCTCGACCTCACGGGGCCACACCTTGAACCCGGACGCGTTGATCATGTCCTTCTTGCGGTCGACGACGTACAGCCAGCCGTCCGTGTCCATGAAGCCGATGTCGCCCGTGCGCAGCTCCCCGTCGGGGAAGCCCTCTTCCGTCGCCTCCGGGCGGCGCCAGTAGCCGGGCACGACCTGCGGGCCGCGCACCGCGATCTCGCCGTGTTCCCCGAAGGGCACGTCGTTCCCGAGGTCGTCGACGATGCGGACCACCGAGTCGGGCCCCGGCACGCCGACGGCGAGGGTTCCCGAGGCCGGGTCGACCGGCGCCTCGACGCCCGGCGGCACGGACGCGCAGGGCGCCGTGCACTCGGTGAGGCCGTAGCCGTTGTGGATGTACGGGCCGAAGTCGGCGCGGAACTTCTCCACCAGGGCGGGCGGCACGGGCGCGCCGCCCGACGAGATCGAGTGGAACGACGCGAAGTGCTCGCGGGTCGCCTGCGGCTGCGCGCCGAGCGCCATGAAGGCCGTCGAGGGGCCGACCGTGTACGCGGGCCGGTGCTCGGTGAACGCGTCGAGGACGACGCCCGGCTCGAAGCGGTAGGCGAGCGCGAGGGTGCCCGCGTTGGCGAAGGAGGCGACGAGCTCGCAGACCATGCCGGTGATGTGGAACAGCGGCGCGAGCGCGAAGTAGCTCGCACCTTCCGGGAGTCCGAGGCCGGTGCGCTGGCGCTCCGCGTTGAAGGTGATGTTGCGGTGCAGGTTGGTGGCGCCCTTCGGGGCGCCGCTGGTGCCCGACGTGTAGCTGATCAACGCGATGTCGTCGCCGGTGAGTTCGCGCCCGGCGGGCGCCTTGTGCCCCGCGCGGGCGACCGCGACGAGGTCGTCGGCGTCCGACGCCCCCGGTGCGACCCGCTCGAAGTTCAGCACCCGCGCGTCGTTCCGCGTCTGGAGGTCCAGCTCGCAGGCGGTCAGCGCGATGCGTACGGGAGAGTCGGCCGCGCTCTCGCGCAGATACGACTCCCAGGCCCGGTCCGAGCAGACGAGCCCGGTCACCTCGGCGTCGTGCAGGACGTGCCCCACCTCGCCCGCCTTGTACATCGGGTTCACCGGGACCACGACCGCGCCCGCCTTGAACGCGCCGAGCAGCGCGAGCACGAAGTGCGGCGAGTTCTGCAGCATGATCGCGACGCGGTCGCCGCGCTCCAGGCCGCGGGCGGCGAGATGCCCTGCCACGGAGTCGGAGAGCGCGTCCACGTCGGCGTACGAGAGGCGGCCGTCGAAGTAGGCGAGGGCCGGGCGGTCCGGGGCGCGGCGCACCGCGTCGGCGAAGGCGTGCACGACGGTGGCGGCCGGGGTGATCGGGGCCTTCTGCGCGTCGTTGAGGACGCCGAGCCAGGGCCTGGCCTCGTAGATCGAACCGGACTGTCCCTGCGAATCGTGCACCATCGATCTCCTTCGAAAGCTCCCCGAAAGCTCCGGCCTGCCGGGCAGACTAACCAGTCGGTATGTCGCTGCGAAAGAGCTTCGTGGTGTCGGTTCGTTCCGCGGCGGGGATTCCCGGACTAGCGTGCGTGACCACGCCAGTCCCGAAGATCACGGAGGTTCACCCATGGACGTGTCGAGACGAGGGCTGCTCGCGGCGGGTGCGGGCGTCGCGGGTGGCTTGGGCATCGGCGGCGGATCGGCGAGCGCCGCGCCCGGCGTCAGCGGGCCCCGGCTGCGCACCGGCTTCGAGCGCCTGGTGGACAGCGGCTACGCGCTGCTCGCGGGCCAGAAGGTCGGCATGGTCACCAATCCGACCGGTGTCACCCGCGACGTGCGGCACATCGTCGACGTGATGCACGCGGATGAGCGGGTCGACCTGCGGGCGGTGTTCGGGCCCGAGCACGGCTTCCGCGGCACGGCGCAGGCGGGCGGATCCGAGGGGAAGACCGAGGACCCGGCGACCAAACTGCCCGTCTACGACACGTACTTGAAGAGTGGTCAGCCGCTCGCCGACATCTTCACGGAGTCCGGCGTCGACACGATCGTCTTCGACATCCAGGACGTGGGCGCGCGCTTCTACACGTACATCTGGACGCTCTACGACTGCATGGAGGCGGCGCAGCTCGCCGGCAAGCGGTTCGTGGTGCTCGACCGCCCGAACCCGGTGACCGGGCGGAACGCCTACGGGCCCATCCTGGACCGGAAGTTCGCGAGCTTCGTGGGCCGCCGCGAGATCGCGCAGGCGCACGGCATGACGGTCACCGAGCTGGCCCGTCTGTTCAACGGCGAGTACCTGGAGCACCCCGTCGACCTTGAGACGGTGCTGATGAGCGGCTGGAAGCGCCGCGACTTCTACGACGCCTCCGGTCTGCCCTGGGTGCCGCCGAGCCCCAACATGCCGACGCCCGACACGGCCCTCGTCTACTCCGGCACCTGCATGTTCGAGGGCACGCTGCTCTCCGAGGGCCGCGGCACCACCCGCCCCTTCGAACTGCTCGGCGCCGAGGGCATCGACGCGAGGTGGGCGGCGGCCGCCAATGAACTCGCCCTGCCCGGCGTGCACTTCAGGGAGGCGTACTTCGCGCCGACGTTCTCCAAGTTCCAGGGCAAGACGATCGGCGGCGTCCAGATCCACGTCGACGACCGCGAGGCGTTCGAGCCGGTGCGCACCGGCATCGGCCTCCTGGTGACGGCCAAGAAGTCCTGGAAGGACTTCGGCTGGCGGCCCGACAACGCGATCGACCGGCTCACCGGCTCCACGCGGGTGCGCACGATGGTCGACGCGGGCGCGTCCACGGACGAGATCGTCGGGGCGTGGCAGGAGGAACTGGCCGCGTTCCGGGCCGTGCGGCGCACCTACCTCACGTACAAGTGACCGCTGGAGACGGCTATTAGAGGCGTCTCGGGATCCGGGACATCCGTCTCGGAACATTGACTGGGCAGTACACGGACAACCAGAGTCGGCTCGTGCTCAAAGACGAATCGACCAGGGAAGACCTCGCCGGGGCGGAACCGGCGCAGGCTCAGCAGGAGAGCCTGCGCCGCGTGGCCGTGGCCAGCTTCATCGGCACGGCCATCGAGTTCTACGACTTCTACGTCTACGGAACGGCCGCCGCGCTCGTCCTCAACGCCGCGTTCTTCCCGAACCTCACCCCGATCAACGCCACCCTCGCCTCGTTCTCGACGTACGCCGTCGCGTTCGCGGCCCGCCCGATCGGTTCGCTGATCTTCGGTCACTTCGGCGACCGGATCGGCCGCAAGTCGGTGCTGGTGGCCTCGCTGCTCCTGATGGGCCTGTCGACGGCCTTCGTCGGCCTGCTGCCCGGCTACAGCACGCTCGGCGTGTGGGCGCCGATCCTCCTCGTCCTGCTCCGGTTCCTTCAGGGCGTGGGCCTCGGCGGCGAGTGGGGCGGGGCCGCGCTGCTCGCGGTGGAGCACGCGCCGCGCGGCAAGCGCGGTTTGTTCGCCGCGTTCCCCCAACTCGGCCCGTCCGTGGGCTTCTTCGCCGCCACCGGCATCTTCTGGCTGCTCTCCGAGTCCCTCTCGGACGACGCGTTCAAGTCGTGGGGTTGGCGCATCCCGTTCCTGCTGTCGTTCCTCCTCGTGGCGGTCGGCCTGTTCGTCCGTCTGAAGATCAGCGAGACGCCGGTCTTCGCCAAGGTGATGGCGGAGCAGGAGGCCAGCAGGGCACCGGCGTTGGAGGTCTTCAAGCGCCACCCGAAGGAGATCGTGCTCGGCGCCGGCGGCATGATCATCGCGTACGGGCTCTTCTACACCGCCACGACGTACTGCCTCGCCTACGGCACCACGACGCTCGGCGTCCCGCGCTCCACGATGCTCGCGGTCTCGCTCGTGGCCTGCCTGTTCCTCGCGGCCGGCACCTGGCTCGCGGCGACCCGCTCCGACGCGGGCGGCCGGCGCAAGATGGTGCTCATCGGTTCCTGCCTCGCGATCGTGTGGGGCCTGGTCCTGTTCCCGCTGATGGACACCGAGAAGCCGGTGCTCATCGCGCTCGCGCTCGGCGGCGCCCTGTTCTGCATGGGTGTGGTGTACGGGCCGATGGGCGCGTACCTGCCGGAGCTGTTCGGGGCGAAGGTGCGCTACTCCGGCGCCTCCTTCGCGTACAACCTGGGCGGTGTCCTCGGCGGCGCCGTCTCCCCGCTCATCGCGACGCGGCTGCAGAGCGCGCTCGGCTCTTCGTCGGTGGGCTGGTACGTCAGCGCGATGGCGGTCGTGTCACTCCTGTGCGTGCTGGCCCTTCCGGAGACGCGGGAGCGTCAACTCGACTGACGTGTCCGTCAATTGCTGACAGGACATCTGGCCAACCCCCGGGTACGGCGGGACGATGCGCGGCACGCGTTGCCGCACGACGCCTACCACGGGGGTTCGCCATGTCCGCACCCAAGCCACGCCAAGCACCTGAAGTCCACGTACGGCCCTACTGGGAGCTGAGGTTCGACGCCGACGGCGATCCGGATCCCGGGCAGCTCGGCACGCTCCTGCGCCAAGCGCACCAGGTACGCGATCTGGTGGTCTTCGCGCACGGCTGGAACAACGACCGCTCCATCGCGACCCGCCTGTACGACCGTTTCTTCGCGCCGTTCCCCGACCTGGCGCCCTCGTCCTCCATCGGCTACGTAGGAGTGCTGTGGCCGTCGATGCGCTTCACGGACGAGCAGATCCCGGACTTCGACCGGTCGGCCGCCTCGACCACGACCGCCACCGTCCCTCGGACCACGCTCGACAAGGGCACCCGGCAGGGGCTCATCGAGGCCTTCCCGCGCAGTGAGCCCGTCGTGGACCTGCTGGCGCGGCGCCTGGAGGAGCAGTCGGACGCGGCGTCCGCCTTCGACGAGTTCGGCGGTCTCGTACGGCAGTTGGTCGGGGTCGGACCCTCGGTGTCCGGCGCCGACACCTCGGAGGACGGCGGGCCGCACAGTACGCCCGCGATGCTCCACGAGGACACCCGGGCCATGTGCCTGGAGTTCGCGGCGGCCCTGGAGACGGCGGCGGGGCCCGGCGCGGCGGCGGCCTTCCGGCTGCCCGGCGGGCTCGCGAAGGCGTGGAAGGGCGCGCACGAACTGCTGCGCCAGGCCACGTACTTCGCGATGAAGCGGCGGGCGGGAAAGGTCGGCAAGGCCGGGCTCGGCCCGGCGCTCGGGCGGCTCGCGGAGGAGGCGCCGAGGGTGCGGGTGCACCTGGTGGGGCACAGCTTCGGCGCACGGCTCGTCTCCTTCGCGCTCGCCGGGCTGCCGAAGTCCGCCCACAACGTGAAGTCCGTGACGCTCCTTCAGGGCGCCTTCTCCCACTATGTGTTCGCCGACAGGGGCGCGCTGAAGGGGCGGCAGGCGCGGGTGGACGGCCCGCTGGTGGCGTGCTTCTCGCGGTACGACACCGCGCTGAGCGTGATGTACCCGCTGGCCTCCCGGCTCGCGGGCGACGACAGGGCGCTGGTCGACCTCGGCGAGCGGTGGGGCGCGCTCGGGCACGACGGCTTCCAGGACGTCGACGGCGCGGTGCGCTTCACGCTGGCGGACGTGCTGCGGGCCGGGGTGCCGGGCGCGGGCTGTGTGAGCGTGGACGCGGCGCAGGTGGTGCGCAATGGGCCCCCGCCTTCGGGGGCCCACAGCGACATCTGCCACGCGGAGTTGGCGCGGGTGGTGCTCGGCGCGGGGCGGGTCACCACGTAGGTCTCCCTGCGGGTGACCGCCCCGCCCCGGTTACTGCTTACTGCCGGTGCGCCGGGAACTCCACGACCTGCTGGTACGTGGGCCGGTTCTGCCACTGGATGGTGCGGTGCGTGATGCCGCCGACGGCGCGGTGCGCGATGCTGTCGGCGCACCACTGGTCGCCCGCCTTGCAGGTGTCGTCACCGGGGTACACCTCGGTGGCGGGCTTGGCGGCGGCCTCGGCCAGTGTGGCGAGGAGGACGTCCCGGCAGGCCGAGAGGTCGCCGGAGCCGCAGTACGTGGCGCCGAGCTTCCCCTTCACCGGCTCTCCGAGCACCGACCTGAGGTCCTTGTCGGCGTAGCCCCACCAGCCGTACTGGAAGGCCGATCCGGCGTGCGAGCCGGTGGGCCCGTGTCCGGCGGACGGCGCTTCGTCGACGGCCAGTTGCGAGGTCAGGGACTTGTAGAGCTCGTCGCCGAGGCCGGGCTTGAACTCGGCCTCGACCATCAGCGGCCACCAGGCGTCCATGATCCGTACGGCGTCGGGGTGGGCGTACGTCTTGGATCCGGCGGACGTCTGGTTGCGCTGGGCGCCCGCCTTCTCCCAGGCCTCCAGTTGCTGGACCGCCTTGGTCAGTTGCGGGTTGTCGAGGTCGCCGAGCGGCTTGCTGCGGATGACCTTGAGCATCTCGGGGAGCACCTGTTCGCCGCGCAGGTCCGTGACGGCGGCTTCTTCCATGGCCCGCGTGAGCGAGGCCCGGGTGACGCCGCCCCGCTCGGTGAGCTTCTTCACCCGGTCGTTCAGCAGGTCGGCCCGGTGGACCGCGCCCATGCTGAAGTTGGGCGACGAGAAGCCCTTGGCCTGCTTGTTGTTCCAGGAGACGTAGTAGTCCTGGTCGACCGAGTTCGGGTGCTGGGACGGGGGCGTCTCGGCGGACGTGTTCTCCGCGGAGTCGAAGTCCTTCCACTCATAGGCCTGTTCGCCCCGCACCGGCAGCGACATGTCGACGTCCTTGGCGCGCACCGGGTTGGTGCCGCTGTTGTAGTACGCGATGTCGCGGGAGTCGGCGTAGAACCAGTTGAACGCGTAGTTGATGTGCTGCGCCGCCTTCTGGAACGACGCGGCGTCCTTGACGTAGGTCGGGTCGTTCAGCATCTGGAAGCCGAGGATCGAGTCGGCCTCGTGGCGGTACGTGGAGCGAAGTGCCGTGTAGGCGACGGGTTTTCCGTCGACATCCGCGCGGTGGGAGACGATCCCGTACTTCGTACGGAAGACCTGCATCCGGTAGGAGCCGGCGGCCGTGGAGTCGGCGATCGTCGGCTTCCAGGCGTTCTTCCGCTCCAGCTTCTCCATGGGCGTGCAGGTGCCCCGGTACATGTACGAGGTCGACTGCCGGGTGGGCGCGGAGCCGTCGGGCTCGCACAGCGGGACCGCGTACGTGTCGGTGATGTCCTGGGTCGCCGAGGTCGCGGACCACGCGTAGTCCTGGCCGCGGCCGAGCTGGACGTACATGCCGACGCCGGCGAAGGAGACGCCGCGCGCGCTGATGCCGGGGCCCTGGAGCTCCTGCATCATCAGCAGCTGCGGCGCGAAGTAGCCGGTCTGCGGGCCGAACACGGCGACCGGGTTGCCGGAGGCGGAGTGCTTGCCGGAGACGAGGAGGGCGTTCGACATGCCCTTCTTGGACGCCGACCGCGTGAACAGGTCGGAGGGCAGGACGCCGTCGTCGTTCATGCCCTGGAGCGGTTTGAGCTTGGAGGGGGCCTTGACCGGGTCCTTCTTCGCCGCTGCCGACCCCGTCGCGGCCGAGCCCTCCTTGTCGTACACGAGGGGCTCCTTCTCCACCGAGCCCTTGTCGGGGAGCGCCTGCCCGCGCGCGTTTTCCGGCTTCTCGCCGTACGGGAAGCGGGTGCCGTCGTGGATCGTGGTGACGGTCTCCGGGTCGTCGCGGCCGCGGAAGGACTCCCAGACCTCGGTGCCCTTCTGGACGCCGTACTTCTCCTGCGCCTTGAGCAGCGAGAGCGCCGCGTCGACCTCTCCGCCGCCGCCGTTGCCGAAGAGTCCGCCGACCACGGAGGCCAGCGCGATCATGTCGGTCACCTTGAACGGCTGGATCTCGCCCACGTTCGTGATGGCGTCGACCTTGCCCGTGAGCACGTACTCGCCGGGGAAGTAGCGGCCGTTCTTCGACTTCACCCGATAGTCGTTGAGACCGTCGATATAGGCCTGCGCGTCCTCCATGGCCTGCTTGCCGCGGGCCCCGCCGGTCTTCTTGATGTACTCGACCTGCTGTTCGAGATCCTTTTCGGTGTACGGGGCCTGCGGCCAGAACTCCTGCTCCAGGCCCTGGTTCGCGAGGGCGCCGCCGGCGAACGACGTCAATTCGCCGCGGCCGATGTGACGGAACAGGTCGATCAGCCAGAGGCGGTCCTGACCTGCGGCGAAGCCGGCCCCGAATTCTGTTCCGTAGCGCGAGGAACCTTTGATGTGGGGTACGCCGTTCTTCTTGTCACGGGTGATCGTCACATCCTCGCGGGGACGGGTGACGGAACCGACCTGATCATCCTTGACGCCGAAGGAGGAATCGTTGAAGAAGTTTGTGAGTGTGTCGTCGGTGAGAGACGGATACCCGGACGACAGCGCGTCATAAGGACCGAGTTGATCGTCGGCGTGCGGAGGCTGGGTACCCAGCAATTTATTGCCGAGGATCTGGGCGAGTGTGGCGCTGCCGTTCGCACCGGGCGGCAGGATGTCCGCGCACTGGCCCTTGCAGTAGTCGGTGGCCGGATTCGGTTCGTCGGCGGCGGTCGAGGCGCCCGCCGTCGAAACGGGAGAGAGCAGCCCGGCGGTGAGCACGAGCGCCGCCACGGCCGTAACTCTCTTCGTAAGGCTTCTGTACAGGGTGGTGCGTGGAATGCGTCGTCGCATGCCTGGTCCTCCCGACGATGGTGAGCCGGAGGTTACCGACGGTTAGCCAAAGACAGAAGATGAACATGCGTCACGTTTTCGGAAAGCAACAGGGATCACTCAGGTACTCCCCGGCCTCAGAAGGTGACGGTGATGGGCCCCATCGGAAATCGGATGGGACTCGGTGGCCTTCCAAGGGATCCGAATCGCGTGTCGATACGTCTACTCGGCGGCGCTGCTTGTTGGCGAACCATGGCTGCAGCGATGCCGACGTACGTGTGACGGAGGTGCAGGGCGATGGCCGGATTCCGAAGTCTGGCGAGACAGGTGCGCGATCCACTGAGCGATCTGGCACTGCGGCGCTATTCATTGCGCAAGTGCCTTGAGAGATTTGCCCCTTACGGGCACCGAGCGACCTGGGACCACCTCTGCTCCCGGGCGGGGTTCGACCCCGAGGACCGCTCCCCCGATCCGGCCCGCCTGGTCGCCGCACTGGAGGAGCTGGAGGAGGCGCGAGCCGTCTGGCTCGCGTACGAAGTCGCCTTCGCGGAGCGCAGGCGCAAGGAGAAGCACGACGGGCTGCGCCGCCCGGGCACGGTGGACGACTGGCACCGGCTGACCTGGGGCGGCTTTGGAGTCGCCTGGTGCGACGACCCCTCCGTGCATCCGACGGAGCCGCTGGCCGAAGTGCTGCGCAGGCTCATCACTGCACTTGAGCGCGACCCCGGCGCGTGCTGCCCGGTGTGCACGGGCAGCAGTCTGGTCTGGCAGCACGATCTGGCGCACGAACCCTCATCGGGCCCCGTGTGCACCCGCTGCGGCATCGTCGTGCCGCGGCCCGTCCTCACACCCATGGCACTGGCGGAGGCCAGGCTGGCGCGGCTGCTTGTCTCCGCGTAGGCCGGCCCGCCGGAACCAGGTGACGTACAGCGCGACGGGGGTGCGGCCCCGACTTCGGCGCACCCCCTGACTCGACGCCCGGACCCGGACTCTTAGCCCGGCGCGACCTCCAGGCGCTGCCGGTTGAGCAAGTACCTCGGCAGGTACGGCAGGTCCGTGCGGACCGGGAAGTCCATGTCGTACGCGAGGCACGCGAGCGCGAGCGGGCCGAGCGCCACGCGGGCGCGCGGTGCCCCCGACTCGCCCCAGTAACCGGCGTGCTGCACAAGGGATTCCGCGAGCGCCTCGCCGAAGGCCTCGTGGTCGTGCGTGAGCAGCCGGTGGAACAGCGCGACGGGCTGGTAGTCGACGAGGTTGAGGAAGTCCTTCGGCGCGAGGGTCGCGACGTCGGGGTGCGAGGCCTTGATGGTGGTGACGAGCCGGTCCACGACGTCGTCGACGGGGCGGCGCAGCCAGTGGCTCTGCAGGACGTCGATCCAGTGCGGCACGTAGTCGTCCACCGGGGCGCTGCCGCGCAGCGTGTCGAGCGGTACCTGGCACAGCCGTGTGGTGCGCTCGCGGTCCCGGGTGACGAGGGTGAGGTAGAAGGCGTCGAGCCAGGCGCGGGCGGCGTCGCCGCTTTCCGCCAACTCTCCGTCGTCCGCCGGAGGTTCACCGTCCTTGCCGTGCGCGAACAGGGCGGTGCCGCGCTGCTGCGCCGCGATCCAGGCGTCCCACGTCTCGACGCGGGCGGCTTCGGGGTCGCTCTCGGCGTGCGCGAGGGCGCGGGCGAGCGCGGCGGCGAAGGGGTCCTCAGGGCCCACGCCCGGCGTGCCCGGGGCGAGCCGGCCCGCACGGTCGAGCGCGCTCAACGCCCGGATCACGTCGAGGAGTTCACGCGGCACATCCTCCCCGGTACCGAGCGAGGTGAGGCGCTCTTCGTGCCACCAGTAGACGCGGGGCGAGAGCGGTCCCGGGCCTTCGCCGTGGGCCCGGACGGCGTACGTGGCAAGGTCGCCCAGCGCGTCGGCCGCGCTGCCGTCGACGATCGGATGGAAGGCGAGCAGGTGCCGGGTGGGCACGGCGACGAGGGCGCCCGCCTCCGGCATCCGGCGCCCGGTGACCTCCGCGACGACCTCGGGCAGCACGACGGCCTTGGTCGCCACGGCGTGCGCATCGCCGTACACGGAGTACAGGACGGGGTGCCCGTCGAGCCGGACCTCCTCGTGCCGCATCGGCGCCCGGGTCAGGGCGCGCCGCGCGGCGCCCCACAGCTCGTCCGCGCCGGCCCGCGCCACGTCCTCGTCGGTCAACAGGCGTACGGAGTCCGGCCCTTCGAGCGCGAGCGCGAGGCGCAGCCCTTCGGCGACCTCGCGCGTGTACGTCGGCGCCGCCGGTCCGACGGCGTCCGTGGGCACGAGCCGCAGACACGTCCCCGCGAGCAGTTCCTCGGCGTCCTCGCCGCCCCGCGAGGCGTCCGCAAGGGCCGCGAAGTGCGCGTCGACGAGCGCGGGCCAGTCGCCCTCGGGCGCCTCCCGGCACCGCAGCGCCAGGTTCGCCAGCGGGAAGAGGTGACCGTCGCGCTCGACCGCGTCGCCGAGGAGGACGAGGCCCTCCTCGGCCCCGTATCGCGCCCGCACGCACTCGGCCACGAGCGCCCGGAGCCGCTCGGCCTGCGGCGTCGCGAGCATGGGCAGTTGCGAATCCGGAGCCTCGTTCTCAGTCACGGTGGCGACTCTACGAGGCGTGGGGCGCCCGAAGCGGGCCAATCCGGAAGACGGCCCCGAACCGGGGCAGTGTGGCCCGCCGGCCCCCGTCAGGGGCTGAGGACGTCCGTCTGGATCGCCGGCTTGAAGGCCGGCGACTGCGGGCCCGTGCGGCGGACCCGTACTTGAGCATGGGCGGGCCAAGTACGGCTGTCGACAAGGGGTGTCGCGGACTACCGTGCGGCGACCCCGACGACGAGGACCCGCGTGCCCGGCTCCAACGGGCGCCAGCGGTGCGCGAGTCCGGCGGCGCAGTACAGCGTGTCGCCGCGCTCCAGGACGTAGTGGGTGTCGTCCACCTCGGTCTCGATCGAGCCGTCGGCGACGTACATGACCTCGTCCCCGGCGTGCCGGAAGACGCGCTCCCAGTCGTGGTCGCCGGTGAACTCCAGGGCGTGCAGCCGCTGTTCGCCGCGGACGAGCGGGCGCGCACCGTCGGCCATCGCGGGCTTCTCCGCCGCGCGCACCACGTCGACCGGGCGGGGCGGTTCGGCGGCCGCGAGGAGTTCGACGGCGGTGGTGTCGAGGGCGTCCGCGATGCGCTGCAGCGAGTTCATGCTCGGGCGCGACCTGTCGTTCTCCACCTGACTGAGGAACGGGACCGAGACCTCGGCCCTGCGCGCCACCTCCGCGAGGGTCAGCTCCAGGGCGCGGCGCCTGCGCCTGATCCCGGGTCCCACGTTCATGAACCTGTAACGCCCTTTCGCTTCGGCCCCTGTTCCCCAGCAGCCTACCGTCGTGGTTAACTCATTAACCAGTACTTAAAAAAGTTAACCACTGACGTCACCACTGACGTCACCACTGGATGGAGGGCCTCCATGGCTCGTGTGGACCAGAACCAGCGCCGCCGCCGCGGCACCGGACTCCTCGCCCTCGACGAGGACGCGGCGTTCGGCGGCTACACGCTGTTCGCCCCGCTGACCGGCACCGGCGAGGTGTACCTCATCGACCTCCACGGCGAGGTCGTCCACCAGTGGAACCTCCCGAACCGCCCCGGCCGGCACGCACGGATCCTCGCGAACGGGAACCTCGCCTACAACGGCGTACTGCCCGACGAGCCCGCCCTCTTCCCCATGTGGCACAAGTACCGCGGCGGCCTCATGCAGGAGATCGCCCCGGACGGCACGGTGCTGCGCGAGCACCGCGACCCGCTGCAGCACCACGACGCCCACCACTACGGCGACGGCCGGATCCTCTACACGGCGCTCGAAGCGCTGACCGGGGACCCGGCGGCCGCCGTGCGCGGCGGCGTGCCCGGCTCCGAGGCGAGCGGCCCCGACGGCGACACGATCTGGGCGGACACGATCGTCGAGGTCGACGCCGAGGGAAACACGACCTGGGAGTGGAAGGTCTCCGAGCGCCTCGGCCGCGAGGACTTCCCGCTCCACCCGGACTACGCCCGCGAGCACTACCCGCTGATCAACAGCGTGCTGCCGCTCGCCGACGGGAACATCCTCGCCAGCTTCCGCTCCGTGTCGGCCGTCGTCGTCATCGAGCGCGCCACCGGCGACATCGTCTGGCGCTCCGAGCCGGGCGTCGTCTCGCAGCAGCACTGCCCCACCGAGCTGGACAACGGCAACTTCCTCGTCTTCGACAACGGCGTCTTCCGGCCGCACTGGGACGTGCCGTTCAGCCGTGTCATCGAGATCGAGCGCTCCAGCGGCAAGATCGCGTGGGAGTACCACGACCCGGCGCGCGAGTCCTTCTTCGCGCCGTTCATGGGCAGCGCCCAGCGCCTCCCGAACGGCAACACCCTGATCACCGACTCCCCCGCGGGCCGGCTCTTCGAGGTGACCGAGGACGGCTATCTGTGCTGGGAGTACATCGTCCCGTTCTTCGGCGGCTACTCCGAGGAAGAGGTCCGCAAGCTCTTCCCGTCCGAGCCCAACGCCGTGTTCCGCGCCTACCGCTACACCGCGGCCGAGCTGCCGTGGCTGAGCCGGTGACCGCGACCGCGGCACCACCGGTGGCACCCGTCGACGAGCGGCTGCCCCTGAAGCGTCTCGTCCCCCTCGCCTGCCAGCACCTGCTGGCGGGCGTGGCCGCGCCCGTCTCCTCCGTCATCCTCATCGCGACGACGCTGAAGCTGTCGACGACGCAGACGGCCTCGCTGCTCAGCGCGACGCTCGTGCTGTGCGGCGTCGGCGCGCTGCTTCAGTCGCTCGGGGTGGCGGTGTTGCGGGTGGGCGCCCGGCTGCCGTTCCTGATGCTGCCGGGCGGCGCCGCGGTGGCGATCTTCCTGCAGATCGCACAGGAGTACGGCCCGGCGACGGCCTCCGGCTCCGTCCTGGTCGCGGCCGCCTTCCTGCTCTGCGTACTCCCCTTCTACGGACGCCTGGTCCGGCTGTTCCCGCCCCTGGTGATGGGCACGACGGTCGTCCTCATCGGCATCAACATGATCAAGGTGACCGCGCCCATGGTCGCCTCCGGTCCTGGCCTCGGCTTCGCGACGCTCGGCGTGATCGCGGTGTTCTTCCTCGTCCTGCGGGGCGTGTGGCGGCAGATGGCGGTGCTGCTCGGCCTGGTCTGCGGCACCGTGATCGCCGCGCTCATGGGCACCGACATCGAGGTGGCGCACGGCGGCACCTTCGCGCTGCCCGACCCCTTCCCGTACGGCGCCCCGCACTTCGACCTGCTCGCCGCCATCCCGCTCCTGGTCTTCGCCCTCGCCTCGCTCGCCGAGGCCACCGGGCAGACCGTCCTCAACAGCGAGGCCGTGGGCCGCACCCCCGACGCCGGCCGCGACGTGCCGCGCATCGCCCGCGCCGACGCGCTCGTCTCGCTCGCCTCGGGACTCTTCGGTACGTCGCTGATGGTGACCAGCGCCGAGAACATCGGCATCGTTCAACTCACGCGCGTACGCAGCCGGTTCGTGACGGCGGCGGCCGGTGTGCTGCTGATCGTGTGCGGACTGATCACGCCGCTGACCCGCGTCCTCGCGGCGATCCCGGAGCCGGTCGTCGGCGCGGCGGGCCTCGTCATCTACGCGGTGATCGCGGTCATGGGCTTCGGGATGCTCTCCCGTACGGATCTCTCGCACGGCACCGACAGCGTCGTCATCGCGCTCGCCCTCGTGATCGGCATGCTGCCGATCGTGGCGCCGGAGATGTACGCGGGGCTGCCGACGTGGGCCCGCACCCTGTTCGGCAGCGGGGTCGCGGCCGGAGCGATCGCGGCGGTGGTCCTGAGCGCGGTGTTCCGGACGCTCGGCCCGAGGATCACGCCTGCGAAGCCGGACGCTCCCGGCGCTCCCCCATCAGACGGGAGCCCGTGAGGCGCTCGCCGAAGACGTCGTCCGGATTGGACAGGACGCAGGTCTCCAGGGACAGGCACCCGCACCCGATGCAGTCGGTCAGATGATCCCGCAGCCGGCCCAACTGCTTGATCCGCTCGTCCAGTTCGGACCGCCAGACCTCCGAGAGGCGCGCCCAGTCGTCCCGGTTCGGGGTGCGCTCCTCGGGGAGTTCGGCGAGGGCGTCACGGATCGTGGCGAGCGGAATGCCGACGCGCTGCGCGGCCCGGATGAAGGCGACGCGGCGCAGGGTGTCGCGGCAGTAACGGCGCTGATTGCCGGAGGTACGGCGGCTGGTGATCAGGCCCTTGGACTCGTAGAAGTGGAGCGCGGAGACGGCGGCGCCGCTGCGCGCCGACACCTGACCGACGGTGAGCTCATGGATCTTCTCCGGAATCTGTGGCACCCACCCGAGAGTAGACGACCCTAGTGCGGGCGCGGCCGCGTTGTTAGAGTGCCGAGAGGTCTGAGCAAGCGCTTAGACAAGTCTTCTGGGAGGTCACTGAACATGGCGGAGCCGCGCGTTTTCAAGGACGTCGACGACCTGAAGGGCGCCGTCGGCGAGCAGCTCGGGTACAGCGACTGGGTCGAGATCGAGCAGAGCCGCATCGACAAGTTCGCCGAGGCCACGGGCGACCACCAGTGGATCCACGTCGACCCGGAGCGTGCGAAGGAGGGCCCGTTCAAGACGACCATCGCGCACGGCTACCTCACCCTGTCGCTGCTGCCCCTGTTCGGCCCGCAGCTGATGAAGGTCGAGGGCATGAAGATGGGCGTCAACTACGGGACGAACAAGGTGCGCTTCCCCGCCCCCGTCCCGGTGGGCTCGCGGCTCCGCGCCACCGCGAAGGTCACGAACGTCGAGGACGTGGCCGGCGGTGTGCAGGTGAGCGTGGCGTTCAGCGTGGAGCGCGAGGGCGGCGACAAGCCGGTGTGCGTCGCGGAGTCGGTGTCGCGCTACTACCTGTGAGTCCCGCTACCGCCCCTGAGTCCGGCTACTGCTTCTGAGCGGCCACCATGCGCAGCACGAGGTCGGCGTAGAGCGCGCCGACCTCGTCGGGGGTCCGCTTGCCCTCCGCGTTGAACCAGCGGGCCACGTCGATGCAGAGCGAGAGCACGGCGACCGTGGTGCCCGGCACGTCGGGGACGTCGAACTCGCCCGACTCCACACCGTCGTTGATGATCTCCCGCACCGAGGCGTCGCTCCGCCGGCGCAGCGCCACGATCTCGGGCCGGTTCGCCTCGCCCAGCGAGTCCAGCTCGTACTGGACGACGCGCGCGGTCATGTGGTGCCCCGCGTGCCAGCGGACGAAGGACCGGACGGCCTCCGCGAGCCGCTCGGCGGCCGTGCCGTCGCTCTCGACCGCCCTGCGCAGGATCGCCAGGGCCTTGTCGTGGCCGATCCGGCTGATCTTGAGGAGCAGCTCTTCCTTGGTCTTGTAGTGGATGTAGAGCGCGGCCGGGCTCATGCCGGCGCGGCTCGCGATGTCGCGGGTCGTGGTCGCGTGGTAGCCGCGCTCGGCGAACGCCTGCACCGCCGCGACGAGCAGCCGCCGGGCCGCGTCGGGCGTGACATCGGCCCACGGCATCTCGTCCGTGACCTCGTCGCCGACTCCCTCGACGCGCTCGTCCTGCGTCATCGCTGCGCTCACATCCTCCCGTGGGGCTGAGGGCACACCCTACCCTCCGGGGTGAGCGAGCGCTTAGGGTCCGGTTTCCGGGAACCCGTCGCGACTCACTCGGAGTCCGCCACCATGTCGGCCAGGATCGTACGCACCGTGTCCAGGCCGAGGTCCGGATGGAGGAAGGCGAAGCGGGCCACCGTCTCCCCCTCCCACACCGTCGGCACCACGAAGGCGATCTGCCGCTCCAGGAGCCGCCGCGACCAGGCGTCGTAGTCCGCGGGCCCCCAGCCCGTGCGGCGCAGCAGCACCACCGAGAGCTCGGGCTCGCGCAGCAGTTCCAGGCCGTCGGTGGCGCGGATCAGGGCGGCGCTCTCCACCGCGAGCCGCCGCCCGGCCTCGACGGCCTCTCGGTAGGCCTCCGTCCCGTGCACCGCGAGTGAGAACCAGAGCGGAAGTCCTCGGGGGCGGCGTGTGAGGTGGTACGCGTAGTCGCTCGGGTTCCATTCCTGCGGGGCATCGGTGTGGATGCAGTCCAGGTAGGAGGCGTCCTGGGTGTGGACGGCCCGGGCCAGGGCGGGGTTCCGGTACAGGAGGGCGCCGCAGTCGAACGGCGTGAACAGCCACTTGTGCGGGTCGATGACGAGGGAGTCGGCGTGCTCGATGCCGGCGAACCGCTCGCGCAGCCGCGGCGAGAACAGGGCGCCGCCGCCGTAGGCCGCGTCGACGTGGAACCACAGGCCGTGGGCGCGGGCGGCGTCGGCGATGCCCGCGAGGTCGTCGACGATGCCGGCATTGGTGGTGCCCGCGGTCGCGACGACCGCGACCACGCTCTCCGGGTCACCGTCGGCCGCCAGCGCGGCGCGCACCGCGTCCCCGGTCAGCCGGTGGTCGTCGGTGGGCACCACGAGCGCCTCGACGCCCATGATCCGCAACGTGCTGCCGATCGACGAATGGGCCTGGTCGCTGACCGCTATCCGGGGCCGGTCCACGGGGCGGCCGTCAGAGGTACGGGCGGTGTCCCTGGCCACCAGGAGTCCGGACAGGTTGCCCGCGGACCCGCCGCTGACGAAGCAGCCACCCGCCCCGCCCGGCAGGCCCGCGAGATCGGCGAGCAGCCGCAGCACCTGGTTCTCGGCGGCGACGGCGCCGGACGCCTCCAGCCAGGAGACGCCGTGCAGCGAGGAGGCGGACAGCACCATGTCGAAGAGGGCGGCGGCCTTGGTCGGGGCGCCGGGGACGAACGAGAGGAATCCCGGGCTGTCGCAGGAGACGACGGTCGGTTCTATGTGCTCGGTGAACAGCCGCAGCACGTCACCGGGAGCGCACGGGCCACCGCCCAGGGCGCCCTTGAGTGCGGCGTCGAGCTCGGCGGCGTCACCGAGCCTGCCGAGCGGCACCGGGTCGAGGCGCAGCCGGTGCTCGACATGGTCGAGCACCGTGCGGGCGAGAGCTTCGTCATGGCTGTGCAAGGTGCCGTACCTCCAGGGACGGGGTGCCGGGGGTTCCCGGTGGGCACGATTCGGTATTTGGATTCGACCGGACCCATTTCGGAGGCTAACCACAACCCACGTCGCCGGTCAACGAGTTCACCCCCAGAACCCCGTCAGCTCCCGCCGTTCGCCTCGAAGTGGTCGAGCAGCGCGAGGAACTGCCGGCCGGAGTCCTCCAAGTGCTCGCGCATCCGGGCCTCCGCGGTCTCCGCGTCACCGGCCAGGACGGCGAGCGCGATGGCCCGGTGCTCCTCGCAGAACACCCGCGAGAGGTCCCGGTCCGGCGGATAGACGAGGGTCCAGTCGCAGTCCAGCCAGAGCGCGTTGCCGCGGACGAACATCTCGGCGCGGGCCCGTTCCACCGCCTCACCGAGGACCTCGTTGCCGGCCGCGGCGGCGACCGCCAGGTGGAAGCGCGAGTCGACCCGGTGATAGGCGGCGAGGTCGGCGACCTCCTCGTCGAGCATCCGCACCAGGGCCCGCCGGTCGACGGTGGAGCCACGCCGCGCCGCGAGCCCGGCCGCGAACGGTTCGACCGCCGTCCGGTACTCCATGTAGTCCCGGATCGTGGCCCTGAAGTCGGCGGCCACGGCGGCACGTTCGCCCTCGACGGTCGGGGTGGGGCGCACTCGTGTCCCGCCGGAGCGGCCGAGCGTGGTGACCACGAGGCCCTCCTCGGCGAGCTTGCGCACCGCCTGGCGGACGGTGTTTCGCCCGACGCCCAGGGACGCGGCGAGTTCGCGCTCGGCCGGCAGCCTGCTGCCCGGCGCGAAGCCGCCCAGGGCGATGCGCTTGCGCAGGATCTCGGTGACCATGTCGCGCGAGGGCCTGCGCTGCCCCGGTCGCTCCATCGGATCGGAGTGGCGCACCGCCGCGCCCGTGCCGTCGGCCCCGCTCCCGGCTCTCGCCTTCACCACGTGTCCTCCCGGTCGTCTCGTCGCCATCGGATGACCTCGGGACACGAACTCGCCCGCCCAGAAGCCTTATTGGATTCGGTGCAGACCCTATTGACAGGGCTTCTCCCCCGCTCGTAGCGTCCCGGTACCACTTTATGGGTCCATTCGAATCCATAGTCCTTGGCCCTTGTTTCCCGGTCGGCCGCCCCCGCCCCGCGCTCCCCCCGCGGGCCCGCCGTCCTGCCCTCAGAAGGAGCCCCGGTCCATGACGTCTCCCCCAGGCGGGCACAGCCCGTTGCGCATCGCCACCGCCACATTGATCGGTACCAGTGTCGAGTGGTACGACTTCGCCATCTACGGCACCGCCGCCGCCCTGGTCTTCCCCAAGCTCTTCTTCCCCGAGATGAGCCCCGCGCTCGGTGTGCTCAGTTCCTTCGCCACCCTTGCTGTGGGCTCCCTCGGCCGGCCGCTCGGCGCGATCCTCTTCGGGCACATAGGCGACCGCTACGGGCGCAAGCACGCCCTCATCGGCTCCTTGCTCCTGATGGGCGTGTCCACGTTCCTGATCGGACTGCTGCCCGGCTATGCGGTGGCCGGGGCGCTCGCCCCCGTGCTGTTGCTGATCATCCGCGTCCTGCAGTCGCTCGCCGTCGGCGGAGAGTGGGGCGGGGCCGTCCTCTACGCGGTGGAGAACGCACCCCCGCACCGCAAGGCGCTGTACGGGTCCTTCCCGCAGGTCGGCGACGGCATCGGCTTCTTCCTCGCCACCGGGGTCTTCACCCTCGCCTCACTGCCGGGCCACGACGCGCTGCTCGCCTGGACCTGGCGCATCCCCTTCCTGCTGTCGAGCGTGCTCGTGGTCACCGGCCTGATCATCCGCAGCCGCCTGGAGGAGGCGCCGGAGATCAAGGAGGCGCTGCGCGAGGAGCGGGAGGCGGGCGGGGCCGCCACCAAGCTGCCCGTTCTCGACGTCGCTCGCGGTTCGTGGCGCACCTGGCTGCTCGCCACGGGAGCCTTCCTCGTCACCGTCGGCGGCTTCTATGTGATCGTCACGTTCGTATCGGCCTACGCGGTGTCCCATTTGGGCTTCACGGAGGCGCAGACATCGGCCGCGGGCATGTTCGCCTCGGTGGTAGTGATCGTCTTCACCCCGCTCACCGCGCTGCTGGGCGACCGGTTCGGCGTCCGGCGCGTCACGCTCGTCGGAATGGCGGCTCATCTGGTCGTGGCGTTCCCGATGTTCTGGCTCGTCGGATCGCACAGCGTCGTGGGCCTTTGGGCGGGCATGGGGCTCGGCATGCTCGCAAGCACCATCGCGTACGCCACCGTCGGAACGATGATCACCGAGTGGTTCCCGCCGCGCGTGCGCTACACGGGGCTCTCGCTCGGATACCAGATCGCCGGCCTGATCGGCGGCGGCGTCGTCCCGCCCCTGGCGCAGTGGCTGTCCGGTTCCTCAGGTGCCTCCTGGACCCCCGTGGCGATCCTGTTCGTCGTGATGGCGCTGATCAGCATGGGCTGCGTGGCCCTCCACCGGCGCTTGACCACACCGGATTCCGCCCCGTCCACCCCGTCCGTCGCCGACACCGTGCCGCAGGAGACCCGATGACCGACGCCACCGCCTTTCCGTCCGCGAGTGACGCCGGACGCGCCCATCTCGAGCGGCTTGCCCGGCGGGCGGCCGACGCCGCGGCCTCCGCGCCCGCCCGATCCTCACCGTACGAGGGGGCGGGCCTCGATGTGCACGCCCGGATCGACGCAGCGGTCGAGGACCTCGAGGCGGAGCTGCTCGGCCTCGGCCGCGCCCTGCACGCGGACCCCGAGCCGGGCTTCGAGGAGCACCGCGCCGTCGCCCGCGTCGCCGACCTGCTGCGGGCCCACGGCATCACGGCACGTACCGGGGCGCACGGACTGCCCACGGCGCTGCGGGCGTCGGCCGGTTCGGGCGACGGGCCGACCGTGGCGGTGCTGGCCGAATACGACGCGCTGCCCGGCATCGGTCACGGCTGCGGTCACCACATCATCTGCGCCGCGGCCGTCGGCGCCTTCCTCGCGCTGGTGCCCGTACTGGAGCGGACCGGTGGCACGGCGGTGCTGCTCGGCACCCCGGCCGAGGAGAACGGCACCGGCAAGGAACTCCTGGCCCGCGCGGGGGCGTTCGACGGGGTCGACGCCGCCGTGATGATCCACCCTTCGTCGGGGCCCGATCTCTCCGACGCACCTTTTCTGGGGCTGCGCGAGGTGGTCGTCGAGTACACCGGACGCGCCGCCCATGCCTCCGCCGCGCCGTTCATGGGCCGCAACGCCCTGGACGCGGTGGTCGCCGCCTACCAGGGGGTCGCCGCGCTGCGCCAGCACATCCTCCCGGACGACCGGGTGCACGGCGTGATCACCGAGGGCGGCTCGCGCCCCAACGTCGTGCCCGAGCGCGCGGCCGCCCACTTCTACCTGCGGGCCGCCACCGTGGAGTCGCTGGCGGAGCTCTCCGACCGGGTCCAGCGGATCTTCGAGGGCGCCGCCGCGATGACCGGCACGACCGTCACCACCCGCTGGGACGACTGCCCGCCCTGTGTCCCCGTCCGGCACAACGACGTCCTCGCGGCACGTTTCGCCCAGCACCTCACGGGCCGGGGCCGCACCGTGCTGCCCGGCAGCGCCGCGCCGGACTCCGCCCTCGGCTCCACGGACCTGGGCAACGTCAGCGTCCGCATCCCGGCCATCCATCCCATGCTGTCCGTCGCCCCGGCCGGGACGGCCCTGCACACCGCCGAGTTCGCGGCTTGCGCGCAGGGCGCGGAGGCCGATCGAGCGGTCCTCGACGGTGCGGCAGCCCTCGCCCGCACGGTCGCGGACCATTTGTCGGACAGCGACCTGCGGGCAGCGGTGGAACGGGAGTTCACGGAGGCGGGCGGTGCACTGGACGTCCCGAAACTGCTGTCCACCCCGACGTCCCCCTGACGCCCCGCCCGCCGTGCACACCAAGGCCTGCCACCCGGTTCAGACCACCGGTTTGAACGGGTCGTGGTCCGCCAGGATCTTCTCCAGGCGGGCCTGGTCGACCCTGCTCACGATCTGGCCCGCCTCCTGGCGGTCCCTGATCACCTTGGCCAGCGTGAAGGCCGAGGTCGTGAGGTAGAGGACGGCGATCGCCAGGAACGCGCGGATCCAGCCGCTGACGTCGAGGCTGTAGATGCCGATGGCCGTCGCGGTGAGAGCGACGACGAACGATGCGACGGCCTGTCCGTAGAAGGCGACCGTGTTCTGCTGCTTGACCGGAGTGTCACTGCTCATGCCGTACAGGATCGGGCGGACGGGGCCGAAGCCCTATCCGCCCGCGTACTCAAGTACGTACTCAGAACGCCGAGACGCCCGTCAGCGCACGGCCGATGATCAGCTTCTGGATCTGGCTCGTGCCCTCGTAGAGGGTCATGACACGGGCGTCGCGCAGCAGCTTGCCGACGGGGTACTCGTCGATGTAGCCGTAGCCGCCGAAGACCTGGAGGGCGTTGTTCGCCGCGCGGACCGCGGCCTCGGACGCGAACAGCTTCGCCTTGGACGCCGCCGTCGCGAAGTCCTCGCCGCGGTCGACGAGGTCGGCGACCCGCCAGGTCAGCAGGCGGGCCGCGTCCACGTCGACGGCGATGTCCGAGATCAGCTCCTGCACCAGCTGGTACGAGGCGATGGACTTGCCGAACTGCTCGCGCTCGCCCGCGTATCCGACGGCCGCGTCGAGGGCGGCCTGGGCTATGCCCACGCAGCCCGCGGCCACCGACATCCGGCCCTTGGCGAGCGCGGACATGGCGATCGAGAAGCCCTTGCCCTCCGGGCCCATCAGCGCGGAGGCCGGGACGCGGACGTCCTCAAGAACCAGCTCGGCGGTGGTCTGGCCGCGCAGGCCGAGCTTGCCGTGGATGGTGTTGCGGGTCAGGCCAGGGGTGTCCGTGGGGACCAGGAAGGCGGAGATGCCCTTGTGGCCCGGGGTGTCGTTGGTGCGGGCGAAGAGGAGGACGACATCGGCCCAGGTGCCGTTGGTGATGAAGATCTTCGTGCCGTTGATCACGTAGTCGTCGCCGTCGCGGACCGCGCGGGTCTGGAGGTCGGCCGGGTTCGAGCCGTGGCCCGGTTCGGTGAGGCCGAAGCAGCCCAGCGCCTCTCCGGCCGTCAGCCTCGGGATCCAGTGCCGCTTCTGCTCCTCGTTCGCCCACTGCTGGATCGGCTTGGTGACCAGGCCCAGGGAGACGGAGACGATGCCGCGCACGGACGAGTCCCCGCGCCCCAGCTCCTCCGTGACCAGCGTGTACGAGAAGTGGTCGCCGCCCGAGCCGCCGTACTCCTCGTCGATGGTCAGGCCCAGGAAGCCGACCTCGCCGAGCTTCTTGACGATGCCCCGGTCGACCTCCTCGGCCCGGTCCCACGCCACCACGTTCGGCGCGATCTCGCGGTCCACGAAGTCCTTGGCGAGCCGGCGCACCGCCGTCTGCTCCTCGCTCAGCTCCAGGTTCATGTGCCACTCCCGTGTGGATCGACCGAATCAACCGACTCAGCGGTTAATTAGCAGTGCTAGTTTTTGGTTCGCAGCCCTACTATGTGCCGCATGGCCCGACCGCGCAAGCCCCTCCTGAGCAGAGATCGCATCGTCGACACGGCCCGCACCCTCGTCGACACCGAGGGCCTCGCGGCCGTCTCGACGCGGCGGCTCGCCGCCGAGCTCGGGGTGAGCGGGCCCTCCCTGTACAACCACTTCCGTACGAAGGACCAGATCCTGGAGGCGGTCGCCGACTCGGTGAGCGCACAGGTCGACCTGTCGATGTTCGACGCCCCCGAGGACGGGGCCGACCGGGACTGGCGCACCGCGCTGCACGACTGGGCCGTCTCCTACCGGGCGGCGCTGCGCGCACACCCGAACATCGTCCCGGTGCTCGCGCAGGGGCCGGGGAGACGCCCGGCCGGACTGCGGCTCGCCGACGCGGTGTTCGGCGCGATGGTCGACGCCGGATGGCCGCCACCGCAGGCCACGTCCATCGGCGCGCTCATGCGGTACTTCGTGACGGGATCCGCGCTCGGTTCGTTCGCGGGCGGCTTCCCCGACGACGAGGCCGCGTACGACCCCGCCGACTATCCGCACCTCGGGCAGGCGCATCTGCTCGCCGAGCGACAGGAGGCCGTCGACGACCGGGCCTTCGAGACGGGGCTCACGGCCCTGCTCGACGGGCTCGCCGTGCAGTACGAGCAGGTGGCCACGGCCGCCGCGACGGCCACACCCACCGACCGCTGACGTTTCGGCGGCCGCCGAAGCGTGCCGGGGTCATCCTTGACGCATGGCCGCCTCCACGGAACCCGGCGCTCCGCGCCTCGCCGCCCTCGCCTCACTGATCGCCGACGAGACACGGGCCGCCTGCCTGCTCGCGCTGCTCGACGGCCGGGCGTGGACGGCGGGCGAGCTGGCGCGGCACGCGGGCGTCGCGGCATCGACCGCGAGCGAGCACCTCGGCAAGCTCGTCGCGGGCGGCCTGCTCGCCGAGGAGCGGCAGGGCCGCCACCGGTATCTGCGGCTCGCCGACGCGCAGGTCGCGCAACTCCTGGAGGGGCTTGCCGGGTACGCCGTGCCGGACGGCGGAGAGCGGCCTCCCACGCTCCGGGCCGCGTCGGCGCGGACCGCGATGGCCCGCGGGCGGACCTGCTACGACCACCTCGCGGGCCGGCTCGGGATCACGGTCACCGACGCGATGGTCGAGCGGGGGCTGCTGCGGGCCGATACCGATCCCTCGGCCTCCTCGGCCTTCGCGCTCACCGACGCGGGGCACGGCTGGTTCCGCGCGCTCGGGGCGCCGCTCGAACCCGGTCCGCGACGACCGCTGGCGCGCGGCTGCCTCGACTGGACGGAGCGCCGCCTCCACCTGGCCGGGCGCGCGGGCGCCGCGCTGTGCGGTCACGCCTTCGCGGCCGGCTGGGTCGAGCGGATCGGCTCCGAGCGGGCGGTGCGGGTGACCGGGGCCGGGGAGCAGGCACTGCGGGCCGAGCTGGGCGTGGCGACGCTGCGCTGAGCGGGCACCGTGGCGCGTTCCCGCCCCCGGCCAGGGCCTCCCACAGAAGTAGCTGTAACGTACATTCGCCGGGCCGGGAAACATCTTCGTAACACGGGAGCGGCGCATGACGCAGACGGCGGATGCCGCGATTCACCAGGAAATCGGGCAGAGTTGGGCGACCGGTTGTAGACAGTTCGCGCTGCGCGTGCTGCGTGGCATCGGCCAGGTGACGTTCCTGCCGCGCGCACTCACGGGCACGCTGTTCGCCGCCGCCCTGTTCTCCGCCGGGTGGGAGTACGGACTCTACGGGGTCGGGGGCGCGGCCGTCGGCACGTTGGTCGCGGCGCTGCTCGGCGTGGAGAAGGAGCGGCTCACGCTCGGCATGGAGGGCTTCAACGCCTGCCTCGTGGGCGTGAGTTGCGCCGTCTTCCTCAACCCCGACCAGCTGTCCTCGGTGCTCGTGGCCCTGCTCGGCTGCGCCGCCGCGACCGTGGCCACCGCCGCCGCGGGGCGGGCCCTCGGAGCGTGGGGGCTGCCCGCCCTGACGCTGCCGTTCTGCCTCGTGGCGAGCGTCATCACGCTGGCCGCGCCCGGGTTCGCGCGGGTGTGGACCGGTGGGGGCGGCATCGCCGCGTTCCCGCGGGCGGTGTCCGGGGCCAGGACCGGCCTGCAACTCGACGACGCCGTACGGGGGTTCTTCGCCGGATTCGGCCAGATCTTCCTGATGCCGCAGTGGTACGCGGGGGCCCTGGTGCTCGCCGGGCTGCTGGTGGCCGGGCCGCGCGTCGCGGGCGTGGCCTGCCTCGGGAACGTCGCGGGCATGGCGACCGCGTGGGCACTCGGCGAGCCCGCCGCGCAGCTCGCCGACGGCACGTCCGCGTACAACGCGGTGCTGGTTGCGCTCGCGCTCGGCGGGGTGTTCCTTGAGGCCACGCGTCGTACGGTGCCGTATGCGGTGGCGGGGGCGGTTGCCGCGACGGTGTGTGCGCCGGCGTTCGGGGCGTTGGCGGCGCCGGTGGGTGGTCACATGTTCACGTGGCCGTTCGCGTTGACGACGTTGGTGTTCCTTGTCGCGGCGAGGTCGTTCCCTCGGTTGACCCAATCAAGCCCCTGCGGCGGGTAAATCAAGCCCCTGCGGCGATTGAGCAGCGGGGTCCGGGGCGGAGCCCCGAGGCCTCAGCCACGGCGCCGCCTGCTCAATCGCCGCAGGGGCTAGAAATGGTCAGGCGGATTCGAGGGCGGCGACGTCGAGTTTGCCCATCTTCATCATCGCGGCGAGGACCCGACCGGCCCGGTCCTTGTCGGGGTCGGCGAGGAGTTCGGGCAGGCGGCGCGGCACGATCTGCCAGGACAGGCCGTACTTGTCCTTGCACCAGCCGCACGGCCCGGGCTCGCCGCCGTCCACCGTGAGGCGGTCCCACAGCCGGTCGACCTCGGCCTGGTCGTCGCAGTCCACGGAGAACGAGACCGCTTCGTTGAACTTGAACTCGGGTCCGCCGTCCAGCGCCTGGTACTCGGTGCCCGCGAGGCGGAACGACACGACGACGCCCGAGCCGGGTTCCTGTGACCCCTCGTCGCCGAAGTGCTGGACCTCCAGGACCTCGGAGTCGGAGCCGGGGAAGAGCGACATGTAGAAGGCGACGGCCTCCTCCGACTTGCCGTCGAACCACAAGCAGGGGCGGATCTTCTGGATGCTGGCGGGCATGGCGTGCCTCCTGGGTCCCGTGCCGGCGACGGTCGCGCCGGTCTGCATCAGGCTTCTCCTTCTACAGACCGGCCGCCAGCCGGGAACTCATCGACAGAAGTACGGCTAAAACACGACCAGCGCCCGACCGCCCTTGCCCGCCAGCATGTTGTCGAACGCCGCCGGGATCCCGTCCAGCGCGATCCGCTCGGTCACGAGCGCGCTCAGGTCGAGACGGCCCGCGCGGATGTGCTCCGCGAGCACCGGGAGGTCGTTCGCCGGGTCGCAGTTGCCGTAGACGCAGCCGGACAGCGTGCGGCCCCAGTGGAAGATCTCCAGGGCGTTGAAGGTGACCTGCTGGTCCTTGCCGCCGATGCCGACGACGGTGGTGCGGCCGCCGCGCCGGGTGGACTCCCAGGCGGTACGGATGGTGACGGCGCGGCCGACGCACTCCACCGCCACGTCGACGCCCTGCTTGTCGGTCAGTCCACGGATCTCGCGGGCCGTGTCCTCCGAGGCGACCACGTAGTCCGTGGCGCCCGCCGCGCGCGCCAGCGCCTCCTTCTCCGGGGAGACGTCGACGGCGATGATCTTCGAGGCGCCCGCGATGCGCGCGGCCTGGAGCGTGGCGAGGCCGACGCCGCCGACGCCGTACACCGCGACCGTCTCCCCCTCCCGTACGCGCGCGGAGTGGTGCACGGCGCCGTACCCGGTGAGGACGGCGCAGCCGAGCAGGGCCGCGTCGGTGAGCGGGACGCCGTCCGGTACCGGCAGGACGCAGTTCGCGGCGACGACCGTCTCCTCGGCGAACGCGGCGACGTTCAGGCCGGGGTGGAGATCACTGCCGTCGGACGCACGCTTCGCGTGGATGTTCGCCGCACCCGCGAGGGCGTTGGCGCACAGCCAGACCTCGCCGAGCGCGCAGGCGTGGCAGTTGCCGCAGGACGGCGCCCAGTTGAGGACGACGCCGTCACCGGGGGCCACGTGCGTGACGCCGTCGCCGACGGAGACGACGGTGCCCGCGCCCTCGTGGCCGAGGACCGCGGGGACCGGCACCCGCATCGTGCCGTTGGTCAGGGACAGGTCGGAGTGGCAGACCCCGGCGGCGGCGAGCCGCACCCGGACCTGGCCTGGCCCCGGTTCGGGCAGGTCGATGTCGGCGAGCTCCAGCGGGGAACCGACGGCGGGCAGTACGGCGGCGCGGACCATGATGAGCACAACTCCCTGAGCGAGTGCGGGGTGTCACGTACGTGCCCAGCCAAACTAGCGTCGCTAGTTTCCGGGGTCCAGGGGGCACCGGGTGCGGGGTCAGTGCCGCTGGTGGTCCTTCTCGCGTCGACGGAGCCGGGGCACCCGTGCTCTCCCTTGCCCGGCACCGCCATCGGAGCCGCCATCGGCACCGCCATCGGAGCCGCGCTCCGCGCCGCCCCTGACCCCGAGACCGGCGGCCACGAACAGCAGCCCGCCCAGCATCACGAACGGCGCCGCCGTCCCCGCCACGCCCGCGATCAGTCCCGCGGACGCCGGGGCCGCGACCTGGCCGAGACGGTTGCCGGTCAGCCGGAGCGCCAGGGCGGTGGAGCGGGCCTCGGCGGGGGCGGCCTGGACGACCGTGGTCATGGAGAGCGGCTGGCCCACCCCGAGGCAGAAGCCGAGGACGACCAGCATCGCGCCGAGCGCCCACACGGGCACGGGCAGCGCGATGCCCGCGCACAGCACCGCCGCGAGCAGACACGTGGTGGTGATCAGGGCGGTCCTGCCGAGCCAGTTGATGAGCGGGGTCATGACCAGGCGGCAGGCGACCGTCGCACCCGCGCGCAGGCTGAGCAGCACACCGACCACGGCGGGCGCGATCCCCCGGTGCTCGCCCACCACCGGCAGATACGCCGTGAGGATGTCGGTGGCGGAGAGGACGGCGAGGCTGATGAAGATGCCGCCGGGCACGCCGCGGGTGCGCAGGATGCGGTGCACGGGGACCCTGGAGGCCTCCTTCGTACGCGAATCCGTCCGCGTACGAAGGGACTCGATGCGCCACAGCGAGGTCACGGCCAGCGCGCAGACGCCCGCCGACACGAGGAGAGCGAGCGCGCTCGTGCCCGCCATGTCCTGGCCGTCGATCAGGGCGCCGGCGGCGATCGGCCCGACGAGCTGGCCGAGGGAGGCGCCGATGGTGAAGTGGCCGAAGTTGCGGTCCTGGTCCTCGGGCGCGGACTGCCGGGCCACGATCGACTGGGCGCCGATGACGAAGCACAGATGCCCGAGCCCCATGACACCGCTCCAGGCGGCCATCGCCACGAGGGTGCCGGCGAGTCCGCTCATCGCGCAGCCACCCGCGATGAGGACGACGCCCACCGGGAGCAGTGGCGCGCACCGCCCGTGGTCCGTGCGCCGGCCGAGCGGCACGGCGGCGAACAGCGGGAGCAGCGCGTAGACCCCCGCGATGACGCCGACGGCACGCTCGTCGGCGCCGAGCGCGAGGGCCCGGTAGGAGACCGCGGGCCGCGCCATCGACACCGCCCCCTGCGCGAAGCTGAAGGCGATGACGAGGCGGAGCAGCCAGGCACGGCTCATGAGGTCACGGGATTCATCGGGTCACACGATTCCGAACAGCAGACCGGCGCCGAGGACGACCAGCGCGGTCAACGCCGCCCATTTCACGGTGAACTTGGTGTGGTCGCCGAACTCGACCTTAGCCATGCCCACGAGCACGTAGACCGCCGGGACCAGCGGGCTCGACATGTGCAGCGGCTGGCCGACGAGGGAAGCGCGGGCGATCTCCAGGGTCGAGACGCCGTGCGCGTTCCCGGCCTCGGCGAGGACCGGCACGATGCCGAAGTAGAAGCCGTCGTTGGACATGAAGTACGTGAAGGGGATGGACAGTACGCCCGTCACGAGCGCCATGTGCGGGCCCATCCAGTCCGGGATGCCGCCCACGACCCACTTCGCCATGTGGTCGACCATGCCGGTGCCCTGGAGCACGCCCGTGAAGACGGCGGCGGCGAAGACCATGCCCGCGACGTTGAGCACGTTCTCTGCGTGCGCGCCGATCCGGGCCTTCTGGTCGGTCATGTTCGGGTAGTTGACCGAGAGGGCGAGCGCGGCGCCGAGCATGAACAGCACCGGGATCGGCAGCAACTCCATGATCATGGAGGCCAGGAGCACCACCGTGAGCACGGCGTTGAACCAGTAGAGCTTGGGGCGCAGGGTGGCCCGGTTCGGGTCGAGCCCGGAGAACGTCTCGCCCTCCTCGTTCTCGTACGAGGGGGTGGACGCGGATCCGCCACCGGCACCGGTGCCCTTGCTGCCGCTTCCGGCCCCGACGAGCACCTTCTCCTCGACGGTCTCGGTGACCGTGACGTCCTCGTCCAGCGAGAGATAGCCGAGCCGCTTGCGCTCCCGGTGGCCGAGCACGTACGAGAGGGCGAACACGAAGAGCAGTCCCACGGCGAGCGCCGGGATCATCGGCACGAAGATGTCGCTGGCGTCCACCTTCAGCGCGGTGGCGGCGCGGGCCGTCGGTCCGCCCCAGGGCAGCGTGTTCATCACGCCGTTGGCGGTCGCGGCGACACCCGTCATCACGATGAGGCTCATCTTCAGGCGCTTGTACAGCGGGTACATCGCCGAGACGGTGATCATGAAGGTGGTGGAGCCGTCGCCGTCGAGCGAGACGATCGCGGCGAGCAGGGCGGTGCCGACGACGATGCGGACGGGGTCGGCCTTCGCGAACTTCAGAATGCCGCGCACGATCGGGTCGAAGAGACCGACGTCGATCATCACGCCGAAGTAGACGATCGCGAACATCAGCATGGCGGCGGTGGGCGCCAGGTCACCGATGCCGGCGATCACGTAGTCGCCCAGATTGGCGCCCTTGCCCACCAGGACGCAGAACAGCGCCGGTATGAGCACGAGCGCCGCGATGGGCGACACCTTCTTCATCATGATCAGCACCAGGAAGGTGGCGATCATGCCGAATCCGAGGATGGTCAGCATGGAGGGATCCCTAACGTCTGCGTTCGCCGTCGAACAGTTGCCGTGGGGGTGGCAGCCAGCGAGACGCTAGGTGGGCCGAACAAGTGTTAACAAGACGTTGACACGCGAGCAATAAGCGCAAAACTCCAGGTCACGGGCGCTTCAGTCGAGCACCCGCGCCAGATACGCCCGCAGCAGCTCCCGCACCTCGCCGATGACCGCCTCGTCGCCGCGCTCCGGGTCGATGCGGAACGCGAGCCGGACCAGGGCGTCGGCGGATTCGACGGCCACCAGGAACGCGCGGCGCAGGGCGGCGTCCGGGGTGCGGTCGAGGCGGGGGGCGAGGAGGTCGGTGAGGGTGTCGGCGACGCGGAGGTTGGGGTCGGCGTCCGGGGCGCCCACGGGGAGCTGGGTGCCGAAGTCGACCAGGGAGAAGCCCGGCGCCGTGCGCTTCATCGCGAGGTACTCGTCCAGCACGGCGTCCATCGCGGCCCGCCAGTCGCCGGTGCGGACGTCCCTGAGGCGCGCGGTGACCCGCCGCACGTACCGGTCGAGGTTCCGTTCGGCCAGCGCGTCGACCAGGGCCCGCTTGTTGCCGAAGAAGCGGTAGACCGAGCCGATGGGGACCTCGGCGCGGTGCGCGACGGCGCGGGTGCTCAGCTCGTCGTAGCCCGTCTCGTCGAGGAGTTCGGCGCAGGCGTCGAGGATCCGGGCCAGGCGCTCGGCGCTGCGCCGCTGAACGGGCTTGCGGCGCAGGGGCGTTGGATGGGCCATGCGGACCAGCCTACGGTGATGCGGTCAGGTCCGCGGTGGCCTGGACCGGCTTGTCCGCGACCGCCCATACCGTGTGGTCGTCGGCGTAGAGGCGGGCGGTGAGGTGGTGGGTGCCGCGGTGCAGGCGGGTGCCGGGGAGGCGGTAGTCGACGGCGCGCAGCCGGGCGAGGCTGCGGCCGTCGAGGTAGAGCCGCGCGTACCCGTGGCCCTTGATGGCGCGGGCCGGGGTGCCCTGGGGGCTGAGGCGGAAGCGGCGTATCCAGATGCGGACCTCCCAGCCGCCCGCGGGGCCCGTCTCCGGCTTCACGATCAAGCCGATCTCCGGTGCGCCCTCCTTGGGGACCCGGCGGTAGTGGTGGCCCGCGCCGTCGGTGCGGGAGAGTACCTCCCCGGCGTTCCGCGGTCCGCCGCCGTCGCCCCCGCAGCCCACGACGCCCGCCAGCAGGGCGCAGGTCAGCAGCGCCGTGGCGGCCGCGCGGAGAGACGGAGAGGTGGGCATGTTCGGGACGGTAGAGGACCGTTGACGTCGGCGGATCCCTCGCGGGGAGGACGCTCGCGGGCCCGCGCTCGGCCGCTGGTACCGCCGCGCGTCAGCCATCCGGCGGACGGTGATGTCTTGCGCCGCCCTCCCGCGAATCCTACGGTGTTGCATAGGAATCATTGACCAGGGAGCGATGATGAGCGGGGACGTACGCAAGACCGCCGAGGGGCTGACCTACCTCTCCGGCTTCGGGAACGAGCACGGCTCGGAGGCCGTGCCGGGGGCCCTGCCCGAGGGGCGCAACTCGCCGCAGCGCGCGCCGCTCGGCCTGTACGCGGAGCAGCTCAGCGGCACCGCGTTCACCGAGCCGCGGGCCCACAACCGCCGCTCGTGGCTGTACCGGATCCGCCCGTCGGCGGCGCACCCGGAGTTCCGCCGTGTCGACAACGGGGCGGTGCGCACGGCCCCGTTCACCGAGACCGTTCCCGACCCCAACCGCCGCCGCTGGGACCCGCTGCCCGAGCCGGCGCCCGGCACGGACTGGCTGGCCGGCCTGTGGACGCTGGGCGGCAACGGCGACGCGACGCAGCGCACCGGCATGGCCGTGCACGTGTACCACGCCAACTCCCCCATGACGGAACGGGTGTTCAGCGACGCGGACGGTGAACTGCTGATCGTTCCGGAGCGCGGCGGGCTGCTGCTGCGCACGGAGTTCGGGGTGCTCGCCGTCGATCCGGGCGAGGTGGCGCTGATCCCGCGCGGCGTCCGCTTCCGGGTGGAGCTCTTCGAGGAGTCCGCGCGCGGGTACGTCTGCGAGAACTACGGCGCCCCGTTCCAGCTGCCCGACCTCGGCCCGATCGGCGCCAACGGCCTCGCGAACGCACGGGACTTCAGGGCACCGGTCGCCGCGTACGAGGACGACGTCGACCGCCCCGTCGAGGTCGTCAACAAGTTCTGCGGCAACCTCTGGTCGGCGACGTACGACCACTCCCCGCTCGACGTCGTCGCCTGGCACGGCAATCACGTCCCGTACGTGTACGACCTGCGCCGCTTCAACGTCATCGGGACCATCTCGTACGACCACCCGGACCCGTCGATCTTCACGGTGCTCACGTCGCCGTCCGACACCCCGGGTCTCGCGGGCGTCGACTTCGTCGTCTTCGCGCCGCGCTGGCTGGTGGGCGAGGACACGTTCCGGCCGCCGTACTTCCACCGGAACGTGATGAGCGAGTACATGGGGCTCATCGAGGGCGCGTACGACGCGAAGGCCGCCGGGAAGGGGGGATTCGTGCCGGGCGGCGGCTCGCTGCACAACATGATGTCGGCGCACGGTCCCGACCGGGACACCTTCGATAAGGCGAGCGCCGCCGAGCTGAAGCCGCAGAAGGTGGACGACGGCCTGGCCTTCATGTTCGAGACGCGCTGGCCCGTCACCCTCGCCCCGCAGGCCTCGACCGCCGGGCATCTCCAGCGCGGCTACGACGACGTGTGGCGTGGCCTGGAGCGCCACTTCCGCGGATAGACCCCGTGGTCGCCGCATTGCACCAGTCCCCCCACGACCGGTACGGATAACCCGTGACGTCATTCGCCCCGGACTCGATCGTCCTGAACCGCAAATTGCCGCTCTGGTATCAGGTGTCGCAGTCCCTGCGCGCCTCGATACTCGGAAGATCGCCGCAGGACCCGCTGCGCCTGCCCACCGAGGAACAACTCGCGGGGCACTACGGGGTCTCCGTGCTCACCATGCGCCAGGCGCTCAAGGAACTGGAGGACGAGGGGCTCATCACGCGGCACCGGCGCCGCGGCACGTTCATCGAGCCGGATGCCCAACAGGGCGCGCCAGTGCGCCTGTTGGGATCGGTCGACGCGATCGTCGCGCAGCAGTCCGGCATGACGACGCGGCTGCTGGACCACGGCACGGTGCCGGTCCCCGTGGCCTTCGCCGAGCACTTCCCGGGGGCCGCGGCCGTCCCCACGTACCACCGGCTGCGCAGCGACGAGAAGACCGGCGAGCCGACGAACCACGCCCGCAACTATCTGCGGCCCGACCTCGGCGCCCGCGTCGACCTCGCGGACCTGGAGCGGTGGCCGATGACGAAGGTGCTGCGGGACGTGGTCGGCGTGCGCATCAGCCGGATCACGGACTCGGTGCAGGCGCGCCTCGCGGATCCCGAGACGGCCCGGCTGCTCGAAGTGCCGCTGCTCAGCCCGATCCTGCACTACACAGGCATCACGTACGACGAGGAGGGCAGGGTGTTGGACGTGGCAGTCATCCACTACCGGGGCGACCGCTTCTCGTTCACGGTGACGTTGGATGCGGATTGATGTTGCGCGGCCACGGCGTTGCGGCCTCGGGGCTCCGCCCCGGACCCCGCGCCTCAAACGCCGGCGGGGCTGGGTATTTCAAGCCCCGCCTTGCGGACGAGAGCCAGCGGGGTCCGGGGCAGAGCCCCGAGGGCGCAACCACGGTGCCGTGGAAGGAGGGACGTACCATGCCGGTCGTGACGAACGCCCCGCTCCTCGCGGAGCTCATGCCCTGGTCCGTCGCGCCACTCCGCACCGGCCGCGGCTGGCCCGTCGCCCCGGACGCCGCGTCCCTGAAGACCCGTTGGAACACCTTCGTGGCGGCCGGGCAGGCCGAGCGCGCCGCGCTCCTCGAACCCTCGCGCGCCCGCACCCTGCACACCGCCGCCGCCCAGCTCCCCGGCCAACGCACCGGCACCGAGCCGCTCGCGCACGCGGAGGGGCCCTGCCCACCGCCGGTGCCGCTGCTGCACGCCCCGTTCGACGAGCAGTGGCTCATCCCTGACCAGCGCCTGATCGACGCGGCGCGCCCCGAGCTGTGGCGGGTCGCGGACGAGCGGCAGCTGTACCTCGTCGAGCAGGGGTACGTGCCCGATGCGGGCGGCCCTGCGCTGCTCGCGTCCGCGGTCCTCCCGGAGGGCCGCTCCCCCGCCGGCCGGCCCGGCCGCATCCGCCCGCTGTACCGCCGTCCCGGCGGCGCGGAGCCGAACGTGGCGCCGGGCCTGCTCACCCACCTCTCCGGCGCGTACGACCAAGAGGTGACGGCGGCCGAGCTGTTCGCGTGGATCCTGGTGGCGGGCGCCCGCGACGGCTCCCGCGACATCCGCGTGCCGCTGCCGGACGACGCCGACGTGTGGGCGCGCGGCGTGGAACTCGGCCGCCGCGTCCTGTGGCTGGAGCGGCGCGGCACGGAGACCGAGCGCCCCAAGCTGCCCGGCGGCCGCCGCCCCTATGTGCGCGCCCCGCTGCCCGCCCGGCCGACGGAGATCCTCTACGACCGCGAGGAGGAGGCCCTGCTCGTCGGCGACGGGCGGGTGTCCCCGGTCCCCGCGGCGGCCTGGGACTTCCAGGTCAGCGGGGTCCGGGTCCTGGAGCAGTGGTTCGTCCGCCGCACCGAACCTGCCGAGCCCGGCACGCTCGCGGCCCTGCGCCCGGCCACCTGGCCGCAGCCGTGGACCTCACAACTCCTGGAACTCGTCTCGGCCCTGACCCTGCTCGCGGAACTCGGCCCGCCGCAGGACGAGTTGCGGGCGGCCGCCCTCGCGGACCCGCTCACCACGAAGGATCTGGAACGGGCGCGCGTGCTCCCGGTGCCGGACGCGGCCCGCCGCCCCGCTTCGGTCCTCGACCACCAGGAAGAGGGCCCGGGCGGCCAGTTCGCGATTCTCTGACCTGGCGGGGCGGGTTGGCGGGGCGGGCGCGTCACTCCGCCGCGAAGCCCTCCAGCGTCCTGCGCAGCGCCCGCTCGAACACGGCCTCCAGGTCGATCGGGCCCGCGTCCTCGGCGAACGACGCCGCGAGGCGCGGGTAGCGGCCCGAGGCCACCTGCCCGCCCAAGTACGCGATGCGCACCGCCTGTTCCTGTTCGGCGCTCCACGGCAGGGAGCGGGTGCGCTCCGCCGTGGCGATCTCGTTGGCCACGTACGTCGTGACCACGCTGGTCACCGCCGCGACCAGCTCCATCTTCGTGCCGTACGGCAGGTCGAGCGGGTCGAGGCAGGTCAGGCAGTACTCCAGGTACGCGAGCGCGTTCGGGCTGAACCCGTAGACCGGTGACATCAGGCCCGGCAGCCAGGGGTGCCGGTGCATCAGTTCCCGCGACTGCCGGGCGAGCCCGAGCACGTCCGCCCGCCAGTCGCCACTCGGCTCCGGGAACGCGTACTCGGCGCTGACGGCGTCGACCATCAGCTCGTACAGGTCCTCCTTGCGCGGCACGTAGTTGTACAGCGACATCGTGCCCATGCCCAGCTCACCGGCGATCTTGCGCATGGACACCGCGTCGATGCCCTCGGCGTCGGCGACGCGGACCGCCGTCGCCGCGATGTCGGCCCTGCTGTGCGCAGGTCTCGGCCCCCGCCCGGCGCGCTCGGGGCGCGCCCAGATCACTTCGGGTTCGGCCGCTCGGCCCGCCATTGATCATCACCTCGCGCACCATCCTAGTTACGTACGCCGTACGTAGTGCGCTATGGTCGGGCCATGACTTCTACGTACGCTGTACTTAGTGAAGGTCTGGAGAAGCGCTTCGGCAAGGGAGCGAAGGCCGTGCACGCCGTACGCGGCCTGGATCTGGCGGTCCGCGAGGGCACGGTCTGCGGTCTGCTGGGGCCGAACGGGGCCGGCAAGACGACCGCGGTGCGGTTGCTCACGACCCTGCTCCGCCCCGACGCCGGCACCGCGCGTGTCGCCGGGCACGACATCACCGCCGACCCGCAGGCGGTCCGCCGCCGCATCGGCGTCACCGGCCAGTACGCCTCGGTCGACGGCGACCTCACTGGACGCGAGAACCTGCGCCTGTTCGCCCGCCTGCTGCGTACACCGGGCGCACGGGCCCGCGCCGACGAGCTGATCGAGCGCTTCGAGCTGACGGACGCCGCCGACCGAACCACCCGCACGTACTCCGGAGGCATGCGCCGCCGCCTCGACCTGGCCGCGAGCCTCATCACCCGTCCCGCCGTGCTCTTCCTCGACGAGCCGACGACCGGCCTGGACCCTCACAGCAGGAACGGCATCTGGCAGGCCGTGCGCGAGCTGTCCCGCGAGGGCACGACCGTCGTCCTCACCACGCAGTACCTGGAGGAGGCCGACCAGCTCGCCGACGACATCGTGCTGATCGACGGCGGCCGCGTCGCCCACTCGGGCACGCCCGCCGAACTCAAGGCGCAGATCGGCCACTACGCGGAGGTGGTCGTGGCGGAGGACGCAGGCGAGCAGGCGCTGCACGCCGCCGCCGTCGTCCTCGACCAACTCACCGGCGCCCGCCCCCGGTTGGACGCGGAACGCCGCACCGTGGGCGCCGTCGTCCTCGACCCGGCCGTCACGCTCCCTCGCGTCGTGCGCGAACTCGACGCGTCCGGCGTCCCGTTGCTCGACGCGACGCTTCGCCCGCCCACGCTCGACGAGGTGTTCCTGCGCCTCACCGTCACCGGTTACGCCACCACCGGGACCCAGGAGGTCGCCGCATGAGTACCGCCATCCTCTACGACGGCACGGCCATGCTCGGCCGCCACGTCCAGCGCGTCCGGCACGCCCCGGCCATCCTGATCATGACGCAGACCATGCCGATCGTGTTCCTGCTGTTCTTCGGCTACGTCTTCGGCTCCGCGCTCGCCATGCCGGGCTCGGACTACCGGGCGTTCCTGGTGCCGGGCATGCTGGTGGCGACCGCGGCCAACGGGATCATGACCGGGATGTTCGGCGCCGCCCAGGACTCGCACCGCGGCGTGATGGACCGGTTCCGCACGCTGCCGATGAGCCGGGCCGCGGTGCCGCTCGGGCAGGCGGTCGCCGATCTGCTGACGACCGCGGTCGGCCTGGTGCCGCTGGTACTCGTGGGGCTCGCGATGGGCTGGCGGATCGAGGGCGGGGTTCCGGGCGCGCTCGGGGCGTTCGGGCTGCTTCTGCTCTTCCGGTTCGCCGCGACGTGGGTCGGGATCCTGCTCGGGCTCGCCTCGCAGAGCGAAGAGGCGGCGGGGCAGTTGGGCGGCGCCACGTTCATGCTGCCGCTGCTGTCGAACGCGTACATCCCGACCGACGGGATGCCGGGGTGGGTGCGCACCCTCGCCGAGTGGAACCCGATCAGCGCGGTGGCCACGGCCGTGCGCGAGCTGTTCGGCAACGCGCCGGTGCCGCACGGCGCGGCCTGGCCCGTGGCCCATCCGGTGGCGGGCTCGCTGGCTTGGTGCGCGGTGCTGCTCGCGGTGTGCGTGCCGCTCGCCGTCCGCCGCTACGCGCGCGGCGGACGGTGAACGTACCCTCGTAGCTACTTCTGCGGCTCAAGCGCCGGCCCCAGTGAGGAGAACTTCTCCTGGGACACCACCCGCTTAGGCGGCCAAGTGATGTTGTTCGGCGGCCACTTCTGCCCGGTCTTCTTCAGGAACCACTCCGGCGGCTCGTACATGGGCGGCTCATAGCCGTCCGGGATCGCCGTCTTCCACTCGACGTCCTTCGTACGGTCCTTGAACTCGTCCTTGATCGCCTTGAGCCGCTCGGGCTGGGTGATCAGGTCGACCGCCGTGGCCGCCAGATACTTCGCGGCGGCGAGCACCGCGGCCTGACCGGGCGCGGCGGCGGCGCAGGCGGCCGTGGACCAGGTGTGCATCTTCGTGCCGATCGGGGCGAGCGCGGAGCCCATCGACACGGTCGGCACGTTCCAGCTGATGTCCGCGACGTCGGTCGAGCCGCCGCCGAGGAACACCGGGTCCGGCGGCTTGAGTTCGCCGACCTTGTCGTGCATCCCGGCCTCGGGGAGCCCCAGGGACTTCTGCAGTTCCTTCGCCAACTGGTGCGCCTCCGCGCTGAACTTCGGCGGGCCGATCTGCTGCATGTTGTCGTGCAGCAGCTCCGCGAAGGACTTGGACGGCAGCTGGTTCCAGCAGGCGGAGGTGATGCGGTGCCGCACCTTCGTCTGCGAGGCCTTGGCGGCGGCCTCGGAGATCGCGATCACCTTGTCGAGCAGCACCTGGACGCGGGCGGTGCTGCCCTCGCGCACGTAGTAGCTGATCTCGGCGATCTCCGGGGTGACGTTCGGGATGTCACCGCCGTTGTTGATCACCCAGTGCAGCCGGGCGGAGGGCGCCATGTTCTCCTCGCGCAGGAACTCCGACATGGTCGCCATCATCACGGCGGCGTCGAGCGCCGACTTGTTCCCGAGCGGGGTGCCGCCGTGCCCCGCGACGCCGAGGAACGTGAAGGTCACGGCGGTCATGGCGTTGCTGGTGCCCCAGCCGGTGGCGTTGGCGGTGGAGGGGTGCCAGTCGAGGAAGGCGTCGAGGCCCTCGTACACGCCCCTGCTGACCGCGTACGTCTTGCCGATCAGGGTCTCCTCGGCGGTGGAGCCGAAGAACTTCACGGTGACGGGGAGCTTGTGCTGCTTGGCGGCCTGCGCGACCGCTGCCGCCGCCGCGGCAGCGGCGGTGCCGAGCGCGCTGTGCCCGCAGCCGTGCCCCGGGCCGTAGCTCGGGGCGAAGGGGTCGTGGATGTACTCGCGCGGATCGTGGTGCCCCACGCCCTTGTTCTGCGAGAGGCCGGGCAGCGCGTCGTACTCGCCGCTGAACCCGAGCACCGGGCCGCCGCTGCCGTACGAGTAGGTCGCGGTGAACGCGGTCGGGAAGCCGGCCGTCCCGAACTTCACGTCGAACCCGGCCCGTTCGAGGAAGCCGGCCTCGGCGAGCGAGGAGTTCCACTCGCGCAGCGACAGCTCGGCGTGCTCCCAGATCTCCTCGTTCAGGCCGGTGATGCGGGAGCTGTTGGCGCCGATCCAGCCGAGGGCGGCGGTCTTGGCGGGGCTGTCCTCGGCGAGGCCTTCGGGCGCCTTGTATTCGAGGGGGGCCGTGTCCGCGCCGTCCGCCGCGGCGGCCATCGCCGGGTCCGCCTGGGCCGTCATCGCGGCGGTGGTCACTCCGGCGGCGCCGAGCATCTGCATGATGCGGCGTCTGCTGATCTGGGGTCCTGATGTGGACTCGGGCATCTCGTGCTCGTGGTGGTCGTGCAGGTCACACACGCGTACCTCCCGGGGGTGAGGTGGGTGTAGCTGTAACTGCCAACGACGATCACGCGCCACATTGGACCCTGGAGATTGCCCCGTCAACATCTGTACGTGACAAGGGCGTTACGCGACGTATGGACAAACGGGCACGACAAAGGCCCGCATCGTCCTCCCTGCCGGAGTGTCCGCCACTTGCCGTGGGGATGACGGTCGCTGTGCTGCGCGGCGTTACACCGGACGGCACGGAGGCGCGATGCGGGCCTTGTCTTCTGCTGGAGCGGTCGCTTCCTAGTGGCCGCCGAAAAGCGAGCGGCTGAGCCGGCGCAGCGGCGCGAAGAGGGAGACCCTCCGCACACGCGCGAGCCTGCCACTGCGCTCGCGCGCCGTGTCCCGCGTGGTCAGTTCGCGCATCAGAGACGTCGCTTCCATCGTCTCGCGCTGCGGGACGGCAGGACCGCCGAGCACCGAGAGATGGCGGTCAAGACGCGAACTGGTCGCACTGTTCCCGCAGGTAATCGCAGGCACTCGCGGCCTGCTGCGCACTGTTATCTGTTCCATGTCACTCCCCACCCGTACGAGGGCACCCGGCCCGGGCAGGTTAACCCTATCGCCCCAGCCCGACACTCGTGTATCCCGGTCGCAGTATTCACCTCCCCCGTAAGGAGGTTGACGGTCCGAAAGCGATCACCCTCCGAATCCGACTGATTCCAGGGCGAGTTGGACAAGTGGGGCTCCTGTGGGTCGTGCAGAACCGCCGTTCGGCTCCGTTGTGACAGCGAGTGAGGAGGCGTCCGGAGTCAAGCCGGTGGCCACCACCGGCGTGTCGGAGCCGCCGTCGGGCAGCACACCGAGGGAGCGCGGCGGCGCCGACGGCTCCATCAGCCACAGCTGGTGCGCCTTGCCGCGGGGCGGCGCTCGGAGACCTGTGACAGTGATCACCGCGCTGCCCCGCTCCGGCGACGCGACCACGTTCAGCCCGTCGGCGCGCACGGCACTGGCGTCCGGCGCCGCGAGCACCCGCGCCACCTCGCGCGCGGCGGCCCGCTGCGCGTCGAGCCGGTCCGAGGTCCGCTCCAGCTGCACGGCGAAGAGCGCGGCCACGGTGAGCGCGCCCGCCCCCGTGGCCACGCCGAGCGGGATCAGCAGTCCACGCGCGCGTGGTGCGGTGCGGGGCCGCGGCTCGACCGTGACCTGCTCGGTGAGTCGTACGGCGGTCAGGACCCGCTCACGCAGTTCGGTGGGCGGCGCGACGGAGGCCGAGCAGGCGAGCCGCACGGAGCTCTCCGTGAGCGCGCGCACCTCGTCGGCGCATGCGTCGCAGCGCTTCAAGTGCCGCTCGAAACGGGCGCCTTCGCGCGGTTCCAGGGCGTCGAGGGCGTAGGGCGCCACGAGGGAGCGCGGCCGATGGGTCAACCGGATCCGGAGGTTCATGCGGCATCCCCCAGGCAGGCGCGCAGCCGGGTGAGGCCGTCGCGCATCCGCGTCTTGACGGTGCCGAGCGGGACGGAGAGGCGCTGCGCGACCTCCCGGTAGGTGTACCCCTCGTAGTAGGCGAGGGTCACGGAGCGGCGCTGGAGGTCGGTGAGGCCTTCGAGGCAGCGGCGCACCCACTCGCGGTCCAGGTTCGTCTCGACCTGCTCGGCGACCTCGTCGAAGGCGGTGCGGTGCCAGCGGCTCGCGGCCCGTTCCTCGCGCTCCCTGGACGCGCGGGCCTGCCGCACCCGGTCGACCGCTCTGCGGTGGGCGTGGGTGAGCACCCAGGCCATGGCGGTGCCCCGGCGCGGGTCGAAGCGGGCGGCGTCCCGCCACAGTTCGAGGAACACCTCCTGGGTGACCTCCTCGGACTGGGCGGGGTCGCGCAGCACCCGGAGCACGAGCCCGTACACCGCGCCCGACACCAGTTCGTACAGCTCCTCGTACGCCCGCACGTCACCCTGCCCGACCATCGGCAGCAACTTGTCCGCCCGCATCGGTTCCCCTCCCGCCCGGCGGCGCGGCCCGGTGCCGCGCCGCCCCCACTACCTGGTTCGCGGCCGGGCCCGGTCCGGATCGGGGGCGCCGCGAAGTTTCGTGAAGGAAGTACGGGCGCACGGGGGTCCGGCACCCAATCCGCGGTCGACCAATCCACGGCCGACCAATCCGCCGGGCGCGGCGCGCCGAATGGCTTGGCGTCAACCGCACTTCGTGCACGGACCGCGTGAGGACGGACCCATGACCTCTCAGTCAGCGAAGCCATCGAAGACAGCGGCTTCGGCAAGCCCCGACATGGCACGCGGCGCACCCCGCGTGCGGATGCGGCGCCGGGGGCTCGCGCTCCTGGTCTGCGGCGGCCTCGCCGCGGGCGGTCTCGCGGCCGCCGGCGCGACCGGTGTCGGCCCCCAGCGGGCGGACGCATCCAGTCACCGTGAGGCCCCACTGATCTCGGGACAGCCCCAGTACGACAACACGGACGTGTACGCGTTCGTGAGCCCCGACAAGCCGGACACCACCACCCTGGTGGCCAACTGGACCCCCTTCGAGGAGCCCGCGGGCGGCCCGAACTTCTACCCGTTCCCAGAAGACGCCCATTACGACCTGCACATCGACAGCGACGGCGACGCGCAGGGCGATCTGCTCTACCGGTGGACGTTCAAGACACAGACCAAGAACGGGAACACGTTCCTCTACAACACCGGCCCGGTGAACAGCCTCGACGACCCGAACCTCAACGTCACACAGACCTACGACATCGATCTGCTGCGCCTCAAGGACCAGAAGATCGTCTCGAAGTCGAAGATCGCCGACGACCAGCCGGTGGCGCCGTCGAACGTCGGCAAGGCGTCGATGCCCGACTACAAGAAGCTGCGCGACCAGGCGGTCAAGAAGGTCGGCGGCGGCGTCACCTCGTACGTGGGCCAGGCCGACGACCCGTTCTTCCTCGACCTGCGCGTCTTCGACCTGCTGTACGGCGGGAACCTCTCGGAGGTCGGCCGGGACACGCTCAAGGGCTACAACGTGAACACGGTCGCCCTCCAGGTGCCCACCGCGTTCCTGACGGAGTCGAAGGACCAGCCGACCATCGGCGTGTGGTCGACGACCTCGCGCAAGGACGCGAAGGGCGACTGGACGCAGGTGTCGCGGCTCGGCAGCCCGCTGGTCAACGAGGTGGTGAACCCACAGAAGGTCAAGGACCGCTTCAACGCGTCCTCGCCGTGGAACGACGCCCAGTTCCTGCCCTTCGTGACCGAGCCCGAGCTGCCCAAGCTGATCGAGTCGATCTACAAGATCAAGGCTCCGAAGACGCCGCGCAACGACCTGGTGGACGTCTTCCTGAAGGGCGTGAAGGGTCTCAACCAGCCGCCGGGCGTGCGCCCCTCGGAGATGTTGCGCCTCAACACATCCATTCCGCCGACGAGTTCACCGAAGCGTCTCGGTGTCCTGGAGGGCGACAAGGCGGGCTTCCCGAACGGGCGCCGGCTCTCCGATGACGTCGTGGACGCCGAGCTCCAGGTCGTCGAGGGCGAACTCCTCGGCAAGAAGAACGACCTGGGCGACGCCGTCGACGCCAACGACAAGAAGTTCGAGTCGTCGTTCCCGTACGTGGCGCTGCCCACGGAGGGTTCGCGCGGGCCGCTCGCCAAGACCAAGTCACAGAGCGACACCGAGGTCCGCGACCAGCTCACCGGCAGCTCGGTGTCCTCGGGCTCGGGCGACGACAACACGCTCCTGACGGCCTCCGCCGCGGCGGCAGGCGCCGGCTTCCTGCTGATCGGCACCGGACTCCTGTGGTGGCGCAGCCGGAGCAGGCGGCGCGCGCGGTTCAACCCGCCGTACTCCATGTGAGCCGTCCCCTCAGAACGGCGCGGCCCGCGTGCCCGATCCTCCACACCGCGGGCCGCGCCTCCCACTCGTCTCTTTGTCTCTTCGTCTCTTCGCCAATTCGTCTCTTCGTTTCTCGGAAATCGTCCCAAGGAGCGCGCATGCAGTTCTTGTCCGGCAAGGGGATCGGGGCGTCGGGGCTCGGGCGGCTGCTCGCCCTGGGCGCCGCGCTCGCCCTCGCCCTCACCGCGGGCGCCCTGGTCGCCGAGGACGACTCCCCGCCGAGGGCCGTGACCACGGGGACCGCCCCGAACCCGGCACCGGCCCGGCTCGCCTCCGGCGATCTCGACCGGGGCGTCTCCGAGCTGCAGAAGCATCTGAAGGCCCAGCCCAGGGACCACGCGTCGTGGGCGTCGCTCGGCACGGCGTACGTCGAGCAGGCGCGGGTGAGCGCGGACCCGTCGCGCTACCCGCAGGCCGAGCGCGCCCTGGCCCGCTCCCTGAAGCTGCGCCCCGGCAACGACCCGGCGCTCGCCGGACAGGCCGCGCTCGCCGCGGCCAGGCACGACTTCGACGGCGCGCTGCGCCTCGCGCGCGGGGCCCTGAAGGTCAACCCCTACAGCGAGGCCGCGCTGGCCCTGCGCGTCGACGCCCTCGTCGAACTCGGCCACTACAAGCGGGCGTTGAAGGCCGTGGACGAGGCGGACTCGCGCCGCCCCGGCATCCCGGTCTTCACCCGCTTCGCATACGTGCACGAGCTGCGCGGCGACGTCACGACGGCCCGCAAGGTCCTCGAACGGGCGCTCGCCGGCGCCACATCGCCCGGCGACATCTCGTACGTGGCCACGTCCCTCGGCCAACTCGCCTGGCGCCAGGGCGAGTACAAGGACTCCCTGCGCCACTACGCGACGGCGCTGCGCGCGGACCCGGCCGCCGTCGCCGCCCTGGAGGGACGCGGCAGGGCGCGGGCAGCGAGCGGGAACACGGCGGGCGCGATCCGTGACCTGAAGGCCGTCGTCGCCCGTGCCCCGCTGCCGACCGCGCTGGTCGAGCTCGGCGAGCTCTACGAGGCGCGCGGCGATACCAAGGCGGCGAAGCGGCAGTACGCCCTCGTCGGCACCTGGCTGCGGCTCGCGCGCGCGGGCGGCGTCGACGTCGACCTGGACACGGCGCTCGCCTCGACGGAGCACGGCGACCGGGCCGCGGGCCTCAAGGCGGCGCGCGCCGAGTGGCAGCGCCGGCACACCGTGCACACGGCGGACGCGCTCGCCTGGGCGCTGCACGCCAACGGGCACGACAAGGAGGCGCTGCCGTACGCACGTCGGGCCACGGCCACCGGCTTCGGCGAGGCCGCGTTCCTCTACCACCGGGGCGTGCTCGAACTCGCCGCGGGCGACCGGTCCGAGGGCCGCGAGCTGCTGCGCGAGGCGCTTGACCGCAACCCCGGCTTCTCGCCGCTGGGCGCGAAGGCGGCGCGGGCGGCGCTGGCCGGGGCCACGGGGAAGGGAGCGGAACGATGAGGCACTGGAAGCGTTACGTCGCCCTGCCCACGGTGCTGGGCGCCGCCACGGTCGGCCTGCTCCTGGCCTCGTCCCCGCAGGCCGCCGCCCACCCGCTCGGGAACTTCACCGTCAACCACTACGACGGGCTGCTCGTCGGCTCCGGCGCGCTTCGCGTCGACCACGTGGAGGACCTGGCGGAGATACCGACGCAGCAGGTGCGCCCCGAACTCGACGCGCGCGGGCGGGCGGCGTGGGCGAAGGAGCGCTGCGCGAGTGCCGCGCGCCGCGCCGAGGCCGACGTCGACGGGCGTCGGGCCGCCCTTGATGTGCGTACGGCCGACGCCGTGCTGCGCCCCGGCCAGGCGGGCCTCAAGACGCTGCGCGTGGAGTGCGCGTTCACCGCGCCGCTGCAGCGTGAGCAGCACGGCGAGAAGGTGCGCGTCGAGCTGCGCACCGGCGCCGCCAAGGGGCCGGGCTGGCGCGAGATCACGGCGCGCGGCGACCGGATGACGCTGACGTCGTCGAACGTGCCCGCCACATCGACGTCGGACCGGCTGACGCGCTACCCGAAGGACCTGCTGTCCTCGCCGCCCGACCGGGTCGCGGCCCAGGTCACGGCCGTGCCCGGCGGCCCGGCGGCGGGTGGCGCGGCCAACGCCGACCGCGGGCGCCCGGCCGGTTCCGAGGTGCTCCCCCGCGGCGCCGACCGCTGGACCGAGGCCCTCACCGGCCTGGTGTCACGGCACGAACTCGGCCCCGGTTTCGCGGCGTTGGCCCTCGGCATCGCGTTGTTCCTCGGCGCGCTGCACGCGCTCGCGCCCGGCCATGGAAAGACCCTGATGGCGGCGGCCGCGGCGGCCCGCAGCCGGGCCCGGCTGCGGGACGTGCTGCCGCTCGCCGCGTCGGTGACGGTCACGCACACGCTCGGAGTGATCGCCCTGGGCATCCTCGTCACGGCCGGCTCGGCGGCCGCGCCCTCGGTGATCGCATGGCTGGGCCTGGCGAGCGGTGTGCTGGTCACGGCGGCGGGGGTGGGCCTGCTCCGCAGGGCATGGCGGTACCGGACGGCAGCACGAACGCACACACACGACCATGAGCACGAGCACGTCCATGAGCACGGTCACGAGCACGAGCACACGCCTGACGGGCACGGCCACGGCCACCCACACCCGCACCCGCACCCGCACCCACACCCGATGCCTCAACCCACCCTCCGCGGCACCCTGTTCCTCGGTTTCGCCGGAGGTCTCGTCCCCAGCCCCTCGGCCGTCGTCGTGCTCGTCGGCGCCTCCGCGCTCGGCAAGGCGTGGTTCGGCCTGCTGCTCGTGTTCGGCTACGGTGCCGGGCTCGCACTCACCCTCACCGCTGTCGGCTTCACCGTGGTGCGGATCGGCGGCCGGATCGCGCAGTCCCTCACCGGCCCGCCCGTCGCCCACCACCACCCTTACCGGAATCGCTTCGCGATGCTGCCCACATTGCGGCCCGGACGCGGTCCGCTCGCCGCGTTCGTGCGCCGTGGTCTGAGTCGCGCGGTGCCTTTCGGTTCGGCCTTCGTCGTGGTGGCCCTCGGTTGTGGATTGGTGTTCAGGGGGGCGGCAACAGCGCTCGGTTGAGCTACTTTTGTTCAGACTTGTCGTGCTGCGCTTGCTTCTTCCCACGAATGGGGGCGCCCGTGGTTGAGCGTGTGGTCGCCGGACGGTACCGGCTGCTCGACCCCCTCGGCGAGGGCGGCATGGGCACCGTGTGGCGGGCCCGCGACGAGGTGCTCGGGCGCGACGTCGCCGTGAAGGAGGTGCGCGCGCCCGCCGGGCTCCCTGACGCCGAGGTGCAGCGCATGTACGCGCGCCTGGAGCGGGAGGCGTGGGCGTCGGCGCGGATCACGCACCGCAACGTCGTGACCGTGTACGACGTGGCCACCGAGGAACAACGGCCGTGGGTCGTCATGGAGTTGATCCGCGGAGTCTCGCTCGCCGAGCAGCTGGACGCGGAGGGCCCGATGCCCCCCGCGCGCGCCGCGCACATCGGCGCCGAGGTGCTCACCGCACTGCGCGCCGCCCACGACGTGGGCGTGCTGCACCGCGACGTGAAGCCCGCCAACGTACTCCTGTCGAACGACGGCAGGGTGGTGCTCACCGACTTCGGCATCGCCATGGTCGAGGGGACGTCGGCACTCACCATGACGGGCGAGGTCATCGGATCGCCCGAATTCCTCGCTCCGGAAAGGGCGTTGGGCCGCACGCCGGGGCCCGAGTCGGACCTGTGGTCGCTCGGTGTGCTGCTGTACGCGGCCGTGGAGGGGCACTCGCCGTTCCGCCAGGACACCCCGCTCAGCACGCTGCGGGCCATCGTGGACGAGGAGTTGCCGCCGCCGCGCCGAGCGGGGCCGCTGACGCCCGTGATCGAGGGGCTGTTGCGCAAGGATCCGGCCGAGCGGACGCCCGTGTCCGAGGCCGAGCGGAACCTGCGCATCGTCGGTTCGGGCGGCACCCTGCGCGCGGACCCGGTGCAGGCCTCCCCGCTCGCCTCGCAGCCGACGATGACGTCGCGGCAGGCGCCCGTGCCCACGCCTCCCCCGGCTCCCCTCCCGATGGGCGCGGCACAGACTGCCGCCACGACCCCGGTCCCCGCCGAGCCCGACCCCCGCTACCCGCGCCGCGCCTCGGTGGCCATGATCGCGGGCATCGTGGTCCTCCTCCTCGCCATCGGAGGACTCACGTACGCCCTGATGAACCGCGACTCGAACCCCAACGGGAACACGAACAACGGCGGCGGCACATCCGGGGGCAACAACAGCGGGGGCACCGCAGGCGGCGACAACGGCGGCAGTGGGGGCGACAATGGCGGCGGAACTACCGGCGACAACAACGGTGGGAACGGCGGCAGTTCGACCAATGGAGGAAACGGCGGCAACGGCGGTTCCTCCGGCGGCGGCCACACGACCACCCCGGCCCAGTCCGTCCGGGTCAGCGTCCATGCGGTACGCGGCAGTTACTCGGGCCCGTGCCCGCCGCCCGCCGCCGCTGCCCCGGCGTTCGCGGCGACGATCACGGTGGGCCGCGCCCCGGCCTCGGTGCGGTACCGCTGGGTGGTGAAGAGCGGCGAGGCCTCGGACCCCGGCTGGAAGACGCTGAACGTCCCCAAGGGCGCCGCGAACAAGGCCCGTACGGTCACCACCACGCAGACGCGCTACGAGGCGGGCGGGACGCTGCGCGACCAGATCGGTGTCGAGGTGCGCGGCCCGGTGGCGACGACGTCCAACTACGTCTCGTATGCGATCACGTGCAAGGTGGTGACCCCGACGAGCGGGGCCACCACCGGTTCACCGACGTACTGAGGTCCGCGCACCGAGGTCCGCGTACCGGGATCCGCCTACGCGGCGGAGGCGAACACGGGCAGATAGCCGCTCGACTGCCCGGCGGCCGTGGGGTGGTACGACTCGCCGATGTCCGCCCAGTTGACGCTGTGCAGCCACGAGGCGCCGGAGCAGATCTCGTGCCCGGTGAACGTGCTGGTCACATCGCCGAAGGTGAAGCCCCGGGTCGCGGCGTTCTGCTTGATCGTGGAGTTGAGGAGGTCGGCGGCTCCGTTGATGGCCGAGCGCTCGTTCTCGGAGAGGCCCGCTACGCAGGTGCCGCTGAGCTTGTAGAAGCGGGGGTAGCCGAGCACCACCACGTGCGCGGCGGGCGCCTTCGTGCTGATCGCCGAGTAGACGTCGGAGAGTTTGCTCGGCAGGGTCGAAGTGACGTACGCGCGGGCCTCGTTGACGCGGTTCAGGCAGGTGGACTCGGAGTACAGGACGCAGGTCGTCATGACGTCGGCGAAGCCCGCGTCATTGCCGCCGATCGAGATCGACACGAGGCCGGTGCCCGCCCCGAGCGGGCCGAGCTGGTTGGCCATGACATCACCCGTACGAGCACCCGAGCACGCGGTGAAATTAAAGCTTGAGGGTGAGTGGGCCGCTGCCCACAAGGCCGGGTACGCCTTCGTGGAGCGCTTGCAGGCGCCGCTGCCGGCGTCGTAGCTGCCGGCGCCGACGCCGGAGGAGTAGGAGTCGCCAAGGGCCACATAGCCCGTGGCGGCGGCGGAGTCGGAGGCTTGCGCGGCCGTCGCCCCGGTCAGGGCTGCCACCGCGGCAAGGACGAATGAGGAGACGTGGGCCGCAATCCGGAAAGATCTCATGGAACCTCCCTTTAGCAGGATCAGCAGGGTCTCTGCCGACCGCCGTTGTTGCAGGTTCATGTCAGTGGTATGACATACCCTCAGCTCAGCGACGCTACGCCCGTAGAGGGCCGCCCAACTGGACGGCAGGGCTCCGGAGTTGCACCTGAGGCGTCCTTGACGCCGGCCCGGGACTGCGCCACATTGAAGCCCGGCATCCGGCGCTTCAGGGGGCAAAGTCGCCAATGCAGACCATCGGCATCAAGCCGTCTTCATCGGACGGCCCATACCTGCTCGCGGGGGCGGGCATCGTCGCGGGAGGCGCGGGGTTCGTCCTCGCGCTCTCGCACGCCGGATCCCCGCTGCGCGGACCACTCGCGCTCTTCTTCCTGCTCGCCGCGCCCGGCTCCGCGTTCGCGGCCGCCCTGCGCGGTCTCGACCCGTGGGCCCGCGCGCTCGCCTCCGCGGCCGGCGCGGTCGCGGTCGTCATGCTGGTCACCCAGGGCATGCTCGCCGTGCACCGCTGGTCGGTGACCGGCGGGGTGCTCACCGTGGCGATACTCAGCGCTTCCGCTTTTCTTGCGCAATGGATCATCCGACGGCTGCGTGGGGGCGCGGCCCAGGAGATTCGTAAACGGATCGGGAAAATCCACTAAGAGGGGACGCAAGTTAAGGGAATGGCCAAATCAATAAAAACGTGAGGCCTCGTTCCAGGTCTTGCCATACAGTCTCAATCATCAATACCGTCGTACATCTACCCGCATCGGACCAGCACGAAATGCGATCAAGGGGAGGGACCAAGGTCGCGAAGGTCCGGAGCGGGGCGCGGCAGGGGGGTGCCGCGTTCCGGTGAGCCGCTCGCTTCGGCGTCCTGGGTCACCGGGTCGCGTGCCGCGCGACCGGTCCGACAAACCGGTGTGTTATGCCAGCTCACCCGGCCTGTACGGAGAGCTCTTCCGGCACGGCCGTATGTGAGAACCCCCCTTTCGAACCGGACACGAAGCCGGACCGCCCGGGGGCGGGCGGTCCACCGGACGAGAGGGACCAGACTCATGAGCAGTTCCGTTGTGCCTCCGGTGATACCCGAGGGGACACCGCCGGAAGGCCGAATTCCCGCCCGTTACCGGGCCATCTCCACGCACTTGGCGATCGCGCCACGGGTCAGCGTGGTCATTCCGGCCATGAACGAGGCGGAGAATCTTCCGTACGTCTTCAAGACCCTTCCCGACTGGATCCACGAGGTCGTTCTGGTGGACGGCAATTCCACCGACAACACCGTGGAAGTGGCCAGGGAATTGTGGCCGGAAGTGGTGGTCGTACCGCAGCACGGAAAGGGCAAGGGGGATGCCCTGATCACCGGCTTCACGGCCTGCACGGGCGACATCATCGTCATGGTCGACGCGGACGGCTCCGCCGACGGCCAGGAGATCGTCTCCTACGTCTCCGCGCTCGTCTCCGGCGCCGACTTCGCCAAGGGTTCGCGGTTCGCCAACGGCGGCGGCACGGACGACATGACGCCCATCCGCAAGCTCGGCAACTGGGCGCTGTGCTCGGCCGTCAACGCCAAGTTCGGCGCCCGCTACACCGACCTCTGCTACGGGTACAACGCGTTCTGGCGGCACTGCCTCGACGAGATCGACCTCGACTGCACCGGGTTCGAGGTGGAGACCCTGATGAACATCCGGGTCGTCAAGGCGGGCCTGAGAGTCCAGGAGATACCGAGCCACGAGTACCTGCGCATCCACGGCGCCAGCAACCTGCGCGCCGTCCGCGACGGGCTCCGCGTACTCAAGGTCATCATGAAGGAGCGCTCGAACCGCCGCGCCCTGCGCAGCAGGCAGGCTCCCTCGAAGCTCACCCTCGTGCGGGGGGACGGGTCTTGACGGAGCGACACGGCACGCGGATGACGGCGTCCGTCGTCATCTGCGTGTACACCGAAGACCGCTGGAGCGACATCCTCGCCGCCGTCGACTCCGTGCACGCCCAGTCGTACGCCGCCCTGGAGACACTCCTCGTCGTCGACCACAACCCGGCCCTGCTCGACCGCCTCACCAAGGAGTTCGACGGTGAGCCGGACGTCAAGGTGCTCGCGAACGCCGGGCCGCGAGGACTCTCCGCCGGGCGCAACACCGGGATCGCCGCCGCGCGCGGCGACATCATCGCGTTCCTCGACGACGACGCCGTCGCCGAGCGGGACTGGCTGCACTGGTTCGTCGACGGATACGCCGACCCGCGCGTCCTCGCGGTCGGCGGGCACACCGAACCGATCTGGGCGTCGGGGCGCAGGCCCCTCTGGTTCCCGGAGGAGTTCGACTGGGTGGTGGGCTGCTCGTACAAGGGCCTGCCGCGCGGCAAGGTCCGGGTGCGCAATGTGCTGGGCGGCAACGCCTCGTTCCGGCGCGGCGCCTTCGACATCGCGGGCGGCTTCGCGACCGGCATCGGCCGGGACGGCGACAAGCGCCCGCTGGGCTGCGAGGAGACGGAGCTGTGCATCCGGATCACGCGGGCGAGACCGGACGCGGTGCTCCTGATCGACGACCGGGCCGTCATCCACCACCGGGTACCGGCCGGCCGCGAACGCTTCGCCTACTTCCGTACGCGCACCTACGCCGAGGGCCTCTCCAAGGCGCTGGTCGCCCGAAGTGTCGGCGCGGACAAGGGACTTGAGACCGAGCGCGCCTACTCGACGCGGGTACTGCCGGCCGGAGCGGCGCGCGGCGTACGGGACTTCGCGCTCGGCCGGGCCGGCGGCGCGGGCCGCGCGGGGGCGATCGTGGCCGGGGTGCTGGCGGCGGCCGGGGGCTATGCGCTCGGCAACTGGCGGGCGCGCGGCGCGGGCGCGACATTCACCGTGGCGGAGATCGACGCGCCCACGAAGGAAGTCGGGAGAACGGAGGCGGCGGCGTGAGCGTGCACCAGCGGAGGTTCGACGGCGGGTCCGTGCCGATCCTCATGTACCACGCGGTCTCCCCCAACCCGAACCCCGAGACCCGTCAACTGTCGGTCTCTCCGGCCCAGTTCGCCGAGCAGATGGAGCTGCTGGCCGACCACGGATGCACCCCGCTGACCACCGCGGAGCTCGCCGGGATCTGGCGCGGCGGCGGGCGGGCACTCCCGGACCGGCCCGTCCTGATCACCTTCGACGACGGCTACGAGGGCGTCCACACGCACGCCCTGCCCAGCCTCACCAAGCACGGCTTCGCAGCTACCCTGTTCGTCTCGACGGGGTGGCTGCGCGGCGCGTACGACACCGGGGGCGGGCTCGACGCGATGCTCGACTGGAACCAGGTGCGGGCGCTCGCCGGGCAGGGCGTGGAGATCGGCGGGCACAGCCACACGCATCCGCAGCTCGACCAACTCGACGACGCCGACCTGGAGTTCGAGCTGCTGCGCTGCCGGGAGATCGTCACCGGCGAGCTGGGCGGGGCGCCGGTCTCCTTCGCGTATCCGTACGGCCATTCCGACCGGCGGGTGCGGCAGGCGGTGCGCGCGGCCGGGTTCACCCAGTCGCTCGCCGTCGGCAACGCGCTCGCCCGCCGCCCCCAGGGCCCCTACGCCCTGCGGCGGGTCACCGTGCGCCGCTCGACCGACGTCACCGAGTTCGAGCGGCTCATCGACGGCCGAGCCATCGGCCGCACCTTCGCCAGGGACCGTGCCCTCACCAAGGGGTACGCCGTGGTCCGCAGAGCCCGGCAGGGCGGCCGGAAGGCGGCCGCCCTGATACCCGGCCCGCTCCGCCAGAAGGGCCCACGTACCCGTGTCTGACACGACGACCACCCGCACCCAGGCCGACCCGGCCACCACGACCGACGCCGGACCCCCGGCCCCCGCAGGACGCCGGCTCAGGCTGCCCGGCATAGTGCGCGGCAAGAAGGGCACAGAAGACGGCATGGGCGGGTCGGGGGGCGGGAGCCAGCTGTTCCGGAACGCCTATGCGCTGATGCTGAACACGGGCATCTCCGGCGTGCTCGGCGTCGGCTTCTGGCTGGCCGCCGCGCACTACTACACGGCGGACGCGGTCGGTCAGGGCTCGGCGGCGATCGCGGCGATGAAGTTCCTCGCGGGCCTCACCGCCGTGACACTGACCGGGGCGCTCGCCCGCTTCATCCCGGTCGCCGGGCGCGCCACCGGCCGGTTCATCTTCCGTACGTACGCGGGGAGTTCGGCGGCCGTCGCGTTCGCCGCGCTGATCTTCCTGCTCACGCTCGACGTGTGGGGGCCCTCGTACCGGTTCCTGCACGGAACGCTGCACGGACTCGGCTTCATCGCGGCCGTGGTCGCCTGGTCGCTGCTCACGTTGCAGGACGGGGTGCTCACGGGGCTGCGCAGCGCGCTGTGGGTGCCGGTGGGCAACACGGTGTTCTCGCTGGTGAAGCTGGGGCTGCTCGTCGCGTTCGCGGGTGCGCTGGCGACGACCGGGGTGTTCGTGTCGTGGGTCGTCGCGATCGCGTTCTCCGTGATTCCGCTGGGACTGCTGGTGTTCCGGCGGCTCGTGCCGCGGCACATCGCGGCCACGGACGGCAAGGCGGAACCGCCCTCGCTGCGCGAGATGGGCCGGTTCCTCGCGGGCGACTACACGGGCTCACTGTTCTCGCTCGCCGTCGTCTACCTGGTGCCGGTGCTCATCGCCTCGCAGGTCAGCTCGGCGGACAACGCGTACTTCTACATCGCGACCACGATCGGCGGCACGGTCAACCTGCTGGCCATCAACATGGGCGCCTCGCTGACCGTGGAGGGTTCGCACGACCCGGCGCAGCTCGCCGCCAACACCCGGGCCGCGCTGCGCCGCATGGCCCGCATCATGCTTCCGATCTGCGCCCTGCTCTTCCTCCTCGCCCCGTACGTGCTGCACGTCTTCGGCGCCGACTACGCGGACGCGGCGACCCCGCTGCTGCGCTGGTTCGCGGTCGGCGCGGCGCTGCGGGTGGTCATGGAGACGTACTTCGCGGTGCTGCGCGCGCAGAGCCGCACCTCCGGACTCGCCTGGCTCCAGGGCCTGTTGTGCGTGCTCGTGCTCGGTCTCACGCTGCTGCTCCTGCCCCGGATGGGGCTCACCGGCGCGGGCGTCGCCGAGATCTCCTCGCTCACCGTGATCGTGGCGATCGCCGCGCCGAAGCTGTGGCGTGTGGTGCGCACCGCGCCCGCCACGGCGACACCCGAGGACGCGCCGCCCGACGGCGACCTGGCCGATCTGGGCACGCCGAAGGCGCGGACCGCCACGAAAGAGAGCCCCAAGTGGGCGCTGCGCGACGCGATGGACTCGGACACGCTGCAGCTCGCGGTGCAGCTGAACCTGGACCACCAGGAGCGTCGCCCCGACATCCGCCCCGGACCCGTGACACCTCCGGCCGGCACCCGCATGCCCACGTGGGTGACGAAGCCGCCTTCTCCGCCCGCGTCCGCCTCCCAGGCGTCGAGCGACGCCCGCGGGGAGGACGATTCGGCCCTCCAGGCCGACCCGTACCCGGAGGCCGTCGACCTGGCCTTCGAACCCGAAACCGACCTCGAAACCGACCTCGATTCCGAACCCGGCTCCGACCCCGACCCGGCCGCGGAGCCGGACCCGGCTCTCCTGGTCCACCCCGACCAGTCGGCGGGACGGCCCCGGCTCACCCCCACCGTCGTCGTCCTCGCGCTGCTGCTCGTGGCGGCCATCGGGCTCTACTGGGGGCCCGTCCTCGGGATGGGCGAGGCCGATCTGGACCGGATGGGCGGGCTCGGCCTGATCTCCGTCCTGTCCCCCGTGACGCTGCTCGGCGCGGCCCTGCTCATCGGCGTCTTCGCCTCGCTCCTGTGGCTCGAACGCCCGCACAAACGCCTGCTGATGCTCACGCTGCTCGCCACCGTCGTGTCGCTGCACGCGCTGCCCGCCGTCATCGAGGCGGAGCCGCGGTTCGCGACGGCCTGGCAGCACCTGGGCTTCATGGACTACATCGACCGCACCGGCTCCGCGGTTCCCGACCTGGACGCCCGCTGGAGCTGGCCCGGCTTCTTCGCCGCGGCCGCGTTCCTCGCGAAGGCCTGCGGCATCAGCGATCTCACCGAGATCATCCGCTGGTGGCCGATGGCCATCCAACTCCTCTACCTGGCACCGATGTTCCTGCTGCTGCGCTCGGTACGGGCGAGCTGGCGGGCCAAGTGGTCCGCCGTCTGGATCTTCGTCCTGAGCGGCTGGGTGGGCCAGGACTACTTCTCGCCGCAGGGCTTCACGTATCTCCTCTATCTGGTCTTCGTGGCGATCCTGCTGGTCTACTTCCGGGCGCCCCGCATGCTGTGGGCGAACCGGCGCCCCGGCGAGGCCGAGGTCGCGCCGACCGACAGACGGCAGCGCGCCGTGCTGCTCGGCGTCCTGATCGCCCTGTTCGCGGCGACGGTCCCGGCACACCAGCTGACCCCGTTCGTGATGCTGGGCGTCCTCGCGGTCCTCGTCCTGGTCGGCAGGTCGGAACTGCGGGGCCTGCCACTGCTGTTCGGCGTCATCGTCGTCGTCTGGCTGGGCTTCCTCGCCGAGCCGTACTGGTCGGGGCACTTCAACGACCTGTTCGGCGGAGTCGGCGGCGTCGGCGGCAACGTGACGTCCTCGGTCTCCGGCCGTATCCAGGACGGCAGTTCGTCCCACAAGCTCGTCCTCTACACGCGCGTGCTGCTCGCCGGCGCCGTGCTGGCGTTCGCCTGCTGGGGCTGGTGGCGCCGCCGCGACTGGAAGTACCGCGAGCGCTCGCTGCTCGTGCTGGCCTTCGTACCGTTCCTGGGCTTCGGCATGCAGTCCTACGGCGGCGAGATGGCGCTCAGGGTCTTCATGTTCGCGCTGCCCGGCGTGGCGCTGCTCTCCGGGCTCGCGCTCTTCCCGCGCACCGGCGCCACGGCGAAGGAACGCGACAAGGACCGCATCAGCCTCGCCCCGCTGGCCGCGCTCATGGCGGGCCTGGTGCTCATGGGCGGGTTCCTGGTGGCCCGGTGGGGCAACGAGCCGTTCGAGCGGATCCGCCCGGGCGAGGTCGCCGCGATGGACTACGTCTACGCCCACGACAAGCCGACCGTGCGGCTGCTGTGGCTGAGCAACGACACGGTCGACAACGTCACGCCCGCGCTGCCGTGGGGCGCCCGCGACATGGAGAAGGTCAACTACGTCCCGACGCTCGCGCCCGTCGACCCCGTCCTGGTCGGCGGCCTCGTCAAGGCGCTCAAGGACGCGGGCCCCAACTCGTACCTCATGCTCAACAAGAGCCAGGTCGTCTATCTCCAGATGGACGTCGGCTACTCCAAGGCCTGGCCCACGCGCCTCGTCGAGAACCTGGACCGGCGCGAGGAACTGAAGAAGGTCTACGTCAACGCGGACGTCACCATGTACCAGCTGCGCAAGGAGCCGACGGGCAAGGTCGCGACGGCCGAACCCGGTCCGATCGGGCCGCAGATCACCTGGACGCCGTGGTCACTGGTGGGCGCGCTCGCCGCGCTCGCCCTGATCGTGCTGCTCACGGCGCGCGAGGTGGTACGGGTCGCGGTCCGGCCGAGCGTGCGTCAACTCCGTTGGCTGCAAAGCACGTTCTGGTTCTCACTGCCACTGCTCGCGGTGGTACTCGCGTCCCTCATCCAGCGGTTCATCACGATGGGGCTCAACTGAGGCCCTCTCAAGCCGTCGGCGGCGAATGAGCCTTTCAAGCCCCTGCGGCGATTGAGCAGCGGGGTCCGGGGCAGAGCCCCGCGACCGCAACGCCATCGACCGCAGGGGCCACTACCGCCGCAACCACTTCACCTCGTAGCCCCGCATCCGGAACCGCTGTCCGTCGATCTTCGCGCTGATCGGCCGCTTCAACGTATTCACGACCAGCACGGCCTCGTCATCGGCAAGCACCCGCACATTCGGCACATCGTCCTTGGCCACCGACACCTTCTCGAACTTCGTGCCGGGCCCGAACTCCTCGTTGAACCGCGACACCAGCCCGTACATCGGCAGCGCACCCCCGCCGGAGGCACGGTCGGTGGGCCGCCACAGGCAGCCGGCGCAGCCCGCGCCCTTCTCGTCCTCGGGGTTCCAGTAGAACCCGGACGTCGCCCCGCCCATCACCATCGCGATCATCCCGGACGCCTGCACGGCGACCCGGTGCGGTTCGCTCCAGCCCTGCCGCTCGTCCCTGCTGTCGGCGGGCTCCACGTAGTACTCGGCCCACCACAGCGGCAGCCCGTCGGTCTGCCGCTCGATCCACTCGCTGACGTCGGTGAACTTGTCGGTTGCGGCGAACTCGTCCGGCAGCAGCTCGTCGTCGTTCGTATAACTGGACCCGTCGACGACGACGAAATCGGCGCCCGCCTTGTTCTTGTTCCAGTAGTCGAAGGCGTCGACGATCCGCTGGTCCATCCGCCCCCAGGCGCCCTTGACCGCATCGGACCCGCCGTCGCTCTGCTGGGGATGGAGGCTGTCCATGACGAGATAGGGACCGCCGACCATGATGTCCTTGCGGACGTCCTTCAGCGCCTTGTAGACGAGGTTGTAGAGCTTCGTGTACCCCTCGTAGTCCCAGCGGCCCTTGCCGTCGTTCCAGAAGCCCTTGAACTCGTTCCAGACGATGAAGTGCCGTACGTACGGGTACCGCTTGGCGACCGTCGCCGCGAGGTTCGCGTAGTCCTTGTAGTGCTCGGGCGACGGCGCGGTTTCGAGGGACGCCTTGCTCCAGTCCGTGTTGCCGACGCCCGCCTTGCCGCCCTTCATCCAGTCGGGCGCGCAGCACAGTGTGACCACGGGCGTGCCGCCGGACTTGCGGATGAAGTCGATCCGCCGGTCCATCTCCTCGAACTGGTAACGCCCCTTCACCGGCTCCGGGTTGCTCGCGCCCCAGCCCATGATGTGCTGGTTCTGTGGCATCGGCCGCTCACCGAGCAGCTTCTCCGCGCGCTCGGTCGCGGCGGACGAGCCCTCGTCCGCGGAGAACTGCGTGTGCGTGAACCCCCAGCCGACCTGCGGCCCCAGCTCCTTCGGCGGCTCACCGGGCGTGCCGTGCACCCTGTCACCGTCGGTGGTGGTGCCCGCGGTGCTCTGATTGCCGTCCGGAAGCGTGCTGATCACGGTCAGCACCAGGGCCAGTACGGCCATACCCACGCCGAGCAGGGCGATGAACCGCCATCGCCGCGCCCCCGATTCCCACCCATGACGTCCCATCAAGGACAAGAGTAACGAGGGGAGTTGGCGGAAGGACCAGCTCCGTTGCCACGGACTCGTAACGAGGTTCGACAGCCGGGGCGCGCGTGTCGGCCGGTACGAGGCAGGGTCACGCTGCGGAAATTGCATGCGGGAGACCCGTTCGTGCCGGATCATGGCGGCATGTCTGCGAACCCATTCGACGCGCTGCCGGTCCGGCTGGGCGTCGACGACAGCGACTCGCCCTCCGATGTCGTCGACGCACTGTTCCTCGGCCGCTTCGCCACGGGCGAGCAGCCCTACTCGCACGCGAGGAACATCGACCGGGTGCGCTCCGCCGCGACCCTGCTGCCGCCGAACGCCCGGGTGCTGCGCTCAGCGCGCGACGACGACCGCAGCGCGACGCTCGCCGAGGGCGACGGGTGGACGCTGCTCATCTCCCGGTGGAGCAGGGGCGCGGACGTCACCGTGACGGCGACGACGGCGGAGCTGGCGGAGAAGGTCCTGGGGCAGGCCACGGACGGTGCGGCCGACGAGCCGGAGCCGCAGCCGGAGAACGTGGCGATGGGCTTCTGGTACGTGTCCCCGCGCCGCGGCCCGCACCGCACGACGCGCCAGATCTCGGCCGGTACGTGGGAGGAGGTGCGCCCCAACTACACGGCGCCGGTCGCCGAGGCGATGGACGGGCTGATGAAGACGCGCCCCGAGGACATCGCGGGCCGGCTGCTCCTCCTGCACGGCCCGCCGGGCACGGGCAAGACGTCCGCCCTGCGCACGCTGGCCCGCTCGTGGCGGGACTGGTGCCAGGTCGACTGCGTCCTCGACCCCGAGCGGCTCTTCTCGGACGTCGGCTACTTGATGGACATCGCGATCGGCGAGGACGACGGCTCGGCGAACGGGCGCTGGCGGCTTCTCCTCCTGGAGGACTGCGACGAGCTGATCCGCGGCGAGGCGAAGCACACGGCGGGCCAGGCGTTGTCGCGGTTGCTGAACCTGACGGACGGCCTGCTGGGCCAGGGCCGCAACGTCCTGGTGGGCGTCACCACCAACGAGGACCTGGAGCGCCTCCACCCCGCGGTGGTCCGCCCCGGCCGCTGCCTGGCCCGCATCGAGGTCTCCCCCTTGACCCGCCGCGAGGCCACGGACTGGCTCGGCACGGACGAGGGTGTGAGCCGCGAGGGCGCGACGCTGGCGGAGCTGTACGCGTTGCGCCGAGGCATCTCCCCGACGTCGGTCCCGGACCAGCGGGGCGGCGCGGATGCGGGACTGTACCTGTAGGCCCTCGTCCCCCTACGCCACGGGGCTCCGCCCCGCACCCCGCTGCTCAATCGCCGCAGGGGCTTGATATGCCACCGCCTTGGGCAATCTGCCGCCTTGGGCGGCAGGGTGGGCAAGGCGGCACCCCGGTGCCGCGCAACGACGACGGGTGGCCCCGGCCACGCCTACGCGTACGCCGCGCGCAGCGCGTCCCGGGCGGCGGACAGGGCCGCGTCCTCCGACAATCCGAGCCGCCGCGCCCGCTCCGCGTACGCCTGCGCCGCCGACGACGCCTCCCGCTCCGCCGCGTCCCCGGCAGAGGCGATGAACGTGCCGTTGCGGCCCCGCGTCTCGATCACCCCGTCCGTCTCCAGGGCCCGGTACGCCTTGGCCACCGTGTTCGCGGCGAGGCCGAGCTCCTCGGCGAGCCCGCGCACCGTGGGCAGCTTGTACCCGACGGGCAGCGCCCCCGACCGGGCGAGCTCGGAGATCTGGGCCCGCACCTGCTCGTACGGCGCGCCACTGTCGTCAATGCCAATGCGGATCTTCAAGGTCACGCGGCCGATTCTCCCGCAGCACCAAAAAATAAGAGGCACCCGGTAGCGCGCGGCGCGTAGCGTGCGCCCCCATGACCGTCATCGTGCGCGCGCTGCACCTCGACAATCCGGCCGACACGGAGGCCTTCGCCCGAGTCCGCCGGACCTGTCTGCCCGCCATGCTCGCCACCCCGGCCTCCATCGCGTACGACGCCACGCACGCCCACCCGGGCGCCCACTACCGCCAGTTGGTCGCCCAGACCGGTGCCGGCGAGGTGATCGGCACGGCGCAGGTGGGCCTCGCGTACGACAGCCCGGAGCCGGGCCAGGGGTACGCGAACGTATACGTACACCCCGAGCACACGGGCCACGGTGCCGGCGCCCTCCTGCTGCGCACGGCGGAGGAGTACCTCGGCCGGCACGGCGCGACGGAGGTGCACTGCTGGGCCCTGGACGCCCCGCGCAACCTGGCCTGGGCCGCCGCTCGCGGCTACCGGGCGAGCCGCAGCGCCCACTTCCTCCGCCTCGACCTGACGGTCGGCCCCCTCCCGCCCCGCCGGGCCACCCCGCCCCACGTGGAGTTGCGCACCGCCTCCGGCTACGCGAAGGACCCCCGCCCCCTCTTCGAGCTGGACGCGGAGGCCACGTCCGACGAACCGGGCGACATCCAGGCCGAACTCACCGACTACGACCAGTGGTTGCGCGACACCTGGCACCATCCCCTGCTGAGCCACGAGCTGACGACGGTAGCGGTCGTGGACGGCACCCCCGCCGCGTTCACGGCAGCCCTCACGGACGGCGATGGACGCTATATGTCGGGCATGACCGGCACGGCCCGTGCCTTCCGCGGCCGCGGCCTGGCCAAGCTCGCCAAGAACGACTCCCTGCACCGGGCCCGCGCCGCCGGCGTCACGGTGGCGTACACGGGAAACGACGCCGGCAACGAGCCGATGCTCGCGATCAACAAGTGGTTCGGATACGTACTCGACGCGACGGAGATCCGCCATGTCCGCACCCTCGCCCACTGACCGCGCCCTCCACGTGCACCTGGTCAAAGCGGGCCGTACAAAGATCAGTTACCCGGTGGACCTCCTCCACGACGACGGCACCCGCGTCACGGTCCGCGGCCCCCCGGCGACGTCTTCACCGAGCACTACTGGCTGGCGCGATCGCTGGTACTCGATGAAGGAGGTCCGCGCGGCGGACGGCTCCCTCAAGGGCTGGTACTGCGACATCGCCGCCGTGCGCACCGACGACGGCGACATCCGCTGCGAGCTGGAACTCCTGGCGAAGCGGGGCGAGTTCCCACCCCTCACGTGACAGCGACCACCGCGTACCGCTCGTCCGCGACCTCCCGCCCCCACAGCCGCGCGTCCCCCGACAGGGGCTCCCGCCGGACGTCCGCGACGAGCGGTGCCAGCGCGTCCGTCAGGCGGGCCGCCGGTATCCCGACCGGGCTCAGCTCGCCCCACACCCCCTCCACGAGGACGAGCCGCCCGCCGGGCCGCAGCAGCGACACCCAGCGCCGCAGGACGGCCCCGGTGCCGGGCAGCACCCACAGCACGTGCCGGGCCAGTACCACGTCGTACGCCCCCGGCTCCACCGGCGGCTCCGCCGCGTCCCCGAGCAGAAACTCCGCGTCACGCCCCGCGAGCTTGCGCCGGGCGAGTTCCAGCATCCCCGGCGCGCTGTCCACCCCGGTCACCCGATGCCCCCGCTCGGCCGCGAGGAGTGACAGACTGCCCGTCCCGCACCCGAGGTCGAGCACGTCAGAGGGCCCCTCCGGCAGCCATCCCGCGAGCCGCCCCGCCCACGCCGCACGCACCTCCGGCTCCCGCAGGCCGTGATCCGGCTCCTCGTCGAAGCCGACCGCCGCGGCGTCCCAGTCGATCGGCCCCTCGGCCGTTCCCCCATACGTCGTCATGCCCCCATCGTGACAAGCACCACTGACAATTGCGCTTCGAAGGGGGACCCTCCGGGAACAGGTCTACAACGGCACCACGTTGGAACCCGTGTAGGTACAGGAGGCACCATGCGCCGAGTGACCATGCACAAGCCGACCGGATCGAGCAGCATCCGGCGCCGGCTGCGCGAGGACGCGGCCGACCTCACGCGCGAACGTCCGGAAGTGCGCAAGGACGTCCGCAAGACCTGGTGGCCCGACGAATGAGCGGGGCCGGTCAGATGACGCTCAGACCCAGCCGCTTGCGGTAGTGGACGCGGTCGTAGGGGCCGTCCGTGCGGCGCTCCACGATCTCGTATCCGTAGCGCGGGTACAGCTCCTGGTTCTCCCACATGAGTGCGTTCGTGTAGAGCCGCACCTCCGGGAGGCCCAGTACGCGCGCGTGCTCGTCCACGAAGGTGAGCAGGCGGCGGCCCACCCCCTGCCCGTGGGCGTCGGGGTGGACCGCGATGCTGTCGAGGAAGAGATGGTCGGGACGCGCCTCGACGACGACCAGGCCGGTCACGTCCGGCTCCCCCGTGACGTACACCAGGCCCGCCGCCACGTTCGCCGCGTGGTCTGCCTCCATGGGTGCCGGCACGACGCCGATGCGGGCGATGTAGTGGTGGTACGCCGCGTCCGTGACCGCCTTGACGGCCGGCACGTCCGCGGCCGTGGCCCGACGGATCTCAGGGGCAGGACTCTCGTTGGTCATGCCGTCCTGTCTACGTCACTTCCCCTTCCGCGCACCACCAGCTTCTTCAGCAATGGCCACGCCACGATGAGCAGGACGACCGCGTAGACCGTCACGGAGAACGGCGTGTTGACCAGGCCGCTGACGCTGCCGTCGCTGATCTGGAGGGCGCGGCGCAGCTGTTGCTCGGCGTTCGGGCCGAGGATGACGCCGATGACGGCGGGCAGCACGGGCAGCCCGTAGCGGCGCATGCCGAAGCCGATGAGGCCGATGACCAGCAGGATGACGAGGTCGATGGACTCGCCGCCGACCGCGTACGCGCCGACCGCGGCGAAGAAGAGGATGCCGGCGTAGAGGTACGGGCGGGGGATGCGCAGCAGCTTCGCCCAGACCGGCGCCAGGGGGAGGTTCAGGGCGAGCAGGAGCACCATGCCGACGAAGAGCGAGGCGATGAGGCCCCAGACCAGCTCCGGTTCGCGTTCGAAGAGGAGCGGGCCCGGCTGGATCCCGTACTGCTGGAAGGCCGCCAGCATGACCGCGGCGACGGCGGTCGTCGGGAGGCCGAGGGTCAGCATCGAGACCAGCGTGCCCGCCGCCGATGCCGAGGCCGCCGACTCGGGCCCCGCCACGCCCTCGATGGCGCCCTTGCCCCACTCGTCCTTGTGCTTGGACAGGCGCTTCTCGGTGACGTAGGAGAGGAACGTGGGGATCTCGGCGCCGCCCGCGGGGATCGCGCCGAACGGGAAGCCGATGAGCGGGCCGCGCAGCCAGGACTTCCAGGTGCGCTTCACGTCCGGGCCGCCGAGCCAGGGGCGACCGACCGGGATCGCCTCGCCGCTCGTGCGGCGCAGATGGGCGGCCACCCACAGGGCCTCGCCGATGGCGAAGAGGCCGACCGCGACGATGACGACGTCGATGCCGTCGGCGAGCTGCAACGAGCCGAAGGTGAGCCGCTGTTGGCCGGTCATCTGGTCGAGGCCGACGAGCCCGATCGTGAGGCCGATGAGCAGTGAGGCGAGGCCTCGTACGCGGGACGAGCCGAGCACCGAGGTCACCGCGATGAACGCGAGGACCATGATGGCGAAGTAGTCGGGCGCGCCGATGTCGACGGCGAGCGAGGCGACCTTCGGGGCGAGGGCGACCAGCAGGATCGTGCCGATCATGCCGCCGGCGAAGTGTCCGACGGCGGCGGCCGCGAGGGCCTGTGCGCCGCGTCCGGCCTTCGCCATGGGGTTGCCCTCCATGGCGGCGACCACGGCGGCGCTCTCCCCCGGGGTGTTGAGGAGGATCGAGGTCGTCGAGCCGCCGAACATGGCGCCGTAGTAGATGCCCGCGAACATGATGAACGCGCCGGTGGGTTCGAGTCCGTACGTCACCGGGAGCAGCAGGGCGACCGCCATGGCGGGGCCGATGCCGGGCAGGACGCCGATGGCCGTGCCGAGCAGAACGCCGATCGCGGCCCAGAGGAGGTTGATGGGGGTGAGGGCGGTACCGAAGCCGTCCATGAGGGAGTTGAGGGCGTTCATCTCACAGCACTCCCATCAGGGGGCCGCCCGGCAGGGGGACGCCGAGCAGGTTGTTGAAGAGGACGAAGGTGATCAGGGAGAGGCCCGCGGCGATCAGGGGGTCGCGGGTCGTGTGGCGGCTGCCGAGCGCGTACGCGGCGCCCCAGAACAGCAGCGCGCCCGCGATCGGGAAGCCGAGCGGTTCGATGAGTACGGCGGTGGCGAGGAAGACGCCTGCGAGTAGCAGCACGGTGCGCCAGTCGGCGGGTTCGGACAGGTCGATGTCCTCGCCGGCCTCGGCCTGTCCCCTGCCGCCGCGCAGTACGTCGACGGCGAGCAGGACGGCGACGGCGAGGAGCCCGATGCCGACGACGACCGGCACGGTCTTCGGGCCGACGGGTCCGCGCTGGGCGATGTCGACGTCCATGGTGAGCGCGTCGGTGAGGACGAGGACGCCGAGCGCCAACAGCAGGACGCAGACGCCGAGTTCGGAGTGTTCGCGCAGCCAGGACGTGGCGGTCCTTGGCTCTTCCTTGGTCTCGGTGAGGGTCACAGCCCCAGCTCCTTCAGTACGGACACGACCCGCTTGTCCTCGGCGTCGAGGAACGTCCCGAAGTCGTCGCCGACGAGGAAGGCGTCGTCCCAGCCGTTCGTCTTCAGCGACTTCTTCCACTCCTTGGAAGCGTGCAACTTCCGTACGAGGTGGGTGAGTTTGTCGCGCTCCGCGCCGGACAGGCCGGGCGGGGCGACGATGCCGCGCCAGTTGGTGAAGTCCACGTCGTAGCCGGACTCCTTGAGGGTGGGTCCGTCGAGGCCGGCGGCGCGTTCGGGCCCCGTGACGGCGAGGAGGCGCAGTTCGCCGCTCTTGATCTGGTCGAGGTACTCGCCGACGCCGGAGACGCCGAAGGCGACCTTGTTGCCGAGGATGGAGGCGAGGAGTTCGCCGCCGCCGTCGAACGGGACGTAGTTGACCTTTTTGGGCTGGATGCCGGCGGCGCGCGCCATCAGCATGGGGGCCAGGTGGTCGGGGCCGCCGGGTGAGGAGCCGCCGCCGACGGGCAGCTTGCCGGGGTTCTTCTTCCAGGCGTCGATGAGCTGCTTGATGTTCTTGTACGGGGAGTCCTTCGCGACCACGACGACATCGGGCTCCTCGGTGAGCCGGGCGATGGGGGTGGTGTCGGCGAGGGTCTTCGGGGAGTGGTTGGAGCGGGCGGCCCCGACGACGCCGAGGCCCATGGACATGGCCAGCTTGCCGTTGCCGTGTTCGCCGACGAGGCGGGTGAGGCCGACGGTGCCGCCTGCGCCGGGCAGGTTGAACACCTCGATGTTGTGGGTGAGTTCGGCGTCCTCGGCGTTCTTGGCGGCGGTGCGCGCCGTGATGTCGTAGCCGCCGCCGGGGGTGTTGGGGACCATGAGGCGCAGGCCGGGGATCTGGGTGCCGGTGCCGGCGCCGCTGCCCGTGGTGAGCAGTGGCGGCGCCACCAGGACGAGAGTTGCGGCCCCGAGCAGGGCGAGGGGTGTGCGCAGGCGCACGTGTGACACCTACTTCTTGGGTTCGTCTTGACGGCCGTTTGGTTGTGAGGTGGCCCACATGTTGCCTACGCGTTAACAAGCTGTCTCCCTTCCGCAAGCAACGGACGTTGTGGTCCTTGTGGTCGCGCACCTACCCTGCGCCAGTGACAAAGGTCTTGATCAAGGTCTTGATCGTGGACGACGACTTCATGGTCGCGAAGCTGCACAGCCGGTACGTGTCCGCGATGGACGGATTCGTGGTGGCCGGGGTGGCGCACAGCGGCGCGGACGCGTTGCGCGCCGCTGAGTCGCTGCGGCCCGATCTGGTGCTCCTGGACGTGTACTTGCCGGACATGGACGGCATCGAGGTGTTGCGGAAGCTGCGGGCCGCGGAGGAGCGGGACACGGCCCGTACCCCGGTGGACGCGCTGTTCATCACGGCTGCGCGGGAAGCCGAGATGGTGCGGGCGGCGCTGCGGGCGGGGGCGCTGCACTACCTGATCAAGCCGTTCAACCAGGCGGCGTTGCAGGAGCAGTTGAGGCATGTGGCGGCGCTGCGGACCCGCCTCGACGATCTGGACGAGGCCCGCCAGGAGGACGTCGACCAGATCTTCGGTGCCCGCCCGCCGGGTTCGAGGGAGCTGCCGAAGGGGCTCGCCGCGCACACCGCGGATCTGGTGGAGCGGACGCTGCGCGCCCATCCGGCGGGGCTCTCGGCGACGGAGTGCGCCCAGGAGGCGGGCAGTCTGTCGCGGGTGAGCGCGCGCCGGTACCTGGAGTTCTTCGCGGGCACCGGACGGGCGCGGGTGACGCTCCGGTACGGCGGGACGGGGCGTCCTGAGCGCCGGTATCGGTGGGTGTCCTGAGCGGAGTCTGAGTGGCGTCTTAAGGGGGCCATAAAGATCCACTCGGAGCGCTCCCAGGGGCCGAACGGGGCGTTTTTTCGGGCTAACTTCCTTGCCGCACCCCCCAATGCACTCGATCAAGGAGTACCCCCATGCCCGCAAGCCGTCGCAAGCTCGCCGCGCTCACCACGGTCGGGGCGATCCCCCTCGCCCTCACCGCCCTGTCCGCGACACCCGCCGCGGCGCACGGCACGCTCGGCGACCCGGCCAGCCGGGTCGCCGCCTGTTACGCGGAGGGCGCCGAGAGCCCCACGTCCGCGGCGTGCAAGGCGGCGGTCGCCGAGGGCGGCCCGCAGGCCCTGTACGACTGGAACGGCATCCGGGACGGCGAGGCGGCCGGCAAGCACCAGGAGAACATCCCGGACGGCAAGCTGTGCTCGGCGAACTCCGACGAGTTCAAGGGCATGGACCTGGCCCGCGACGACTGGCCCGCCACGAAGGTCTCGGCCGGCTCGTACACCTTCAAGTACAAGGTGACCGCCCAGCACAAGGGCACCTTCAACCTCTACATGACGAAGCAGAGCTACGACGCGTCGAAGCCGCTGAAGTGGTCCGACCTGGACATGGAGAACCCGGTCGCGACGAAGACGGACCCGACGGCTTCGGGCGGCTACTACACGTTCTCCGGGAAGCTCCCGGACCGCACGGGCCGCCAGCTGATCTACGGCATCTGGCAGCGCTCGGACAGCCCGGAGGCGTTCTACTCCTGCTCGGACGTGACGTACGGCGGCGCGTCCACGGCCGCCGCCACGACGAAGGAGGCGTCCGAGCCCACGGACCAGCAGATCGCGGCGGACGCCGACAAGTCGACGGTCGACCACAGCGGCATGGACATGGGCGACCACACCAACGCCCCGGCCGCGCAGGGTGGTTCGGAGAACCTCGCGGAGACGGGTGGCGACTCCACCACGCCGTACATCGCGATGGGCGGCGCGGCTGCCCTGGCGATCGGCGCGGCCGGCCTGTTCGCCTCAATGCGCCGCCGCGCCGCGGGTGGCCGTCACGTCCGCTAGCCCAATTCCCCTGCGGCGATTGAGCCGTTTAAGCCCCTGCGGCGCTTGAGCCATTTAAGCCCCTGCGGCGAGTGAGCAGCGGGGTCCGGGGCGGAGCCCCGGGGTTCGGCCCGGGAGCCGCCTGCTCAATCGCCGCAGGGGCTTGATTTGCCCACCCGCCGCAGGGGCTTGATCGGCTCAGGCCCCCCGCAGGGGATTGCTCAGGCCGCCGCTGGGCGGACCGCGTCCGGGCCGAATCTGGTCCGGGCGCGGTCGACCACCGCCTCGATACACCTGGCCCGCTCATCCGCCGGATCGAACAAAAGCTGTCGCGAAGCCCGTTCCGCCGGAACCAACTGCTCGGCCCGCAACGCGAAGGACCGCACACGGGCCCGCTGCAACCCGAGCCGCTCATGAAGCTCGTACGCGAGCGAGGTCAGCGTCGGGGTATGGGCGGACGCCTCCCGCAGGGTGCGGATGCGCGTGGTCGTGCTGCGGTCCACGTAGCGCACGGTGAGGGCGAGGGCGCCCGCCGCCTGCTCCTCGGCGCGCAGCCGCAGGCCGAGCCGGTCGGTGAGCGCGAGCAGCGCGGCCCGCTGCCGGTCGCGGTCCAACTCGTCCTGCGGGAAGTCGTGTTCGACGCGGATCGAGCGGGCGGGGGCCGCCGGGACCACCGGTGTCGGGTCGAGGCCACGCGCCGCGTCGTACAGTCGGCGCCCCGCGGTGGCGCCGAGGATCCGTTGCAGGGTGCCGAGCGGCGCGGCGGCGATCCGGCCGACGCTGTCGAGGCCGTACGAGGACAGGGTGCGGGCGGTCGCCGGCCCCACGCCGTGCAGCGCGGCGGCGGGTTTGTGCGCGAGGAAGGCGGTGACCGCGTCCAGGTCGTCGGGGAGTTCACGGACCGCCGAGGGTGGCCCGTCGACGGCGACCATGCGGGCCAGCATCGGATTCGCGGCGACGCCGATGGTGGAGCGGAGCCCGTACAGGCCCCCGGTGCGGGCCCGGATCCGCTCGGCCAGGGCCGGGGCGTCCGTGCCGAAGTAGCGCAGGCTGCCCGTGACGTCGGCGAGCGCGGCGTCCGGCGGCAGTGCCTGCACGAGGGGCGTGAACTCGGCCAGCAGGGCGAGCAGCCGGAGGTGGAGCCCCTCGTCCACCAGGTCGTGGAAGTGGACGTACAGAATCTGCGTCGGCACCGCTTCCGCACTTCCCGGCGTCGTCCGCGTCGGCTGCGTCATCCCGCGCTCCCCGGGCTCTGGTGCCACAACTTGCGGCTCTGCTTGACGGATTCGCCGGGCGGTTGCAGGTCCGCCCAGGGGTGCAGGTCGTAGCCGGTCTCCAGGCGGATGCTGCGCCCCTCCGCCTGGTCGGCGGCCGCGGGGCGCTCCTCTGTGAGCCGGTCCGTCACCGCGGACAGGCCGCCCGTGCGGCGCAGTTCGGCGAGTTCGGCCAGGTCCCAGGCGGCGGATCCGGTGACCGACAGTGCCTTGCCGCTGCCGCCACCCCTGCGCTGCACCACGCCGCGTACGAGGAGCAGCCAGGAGTGGAAGACGGTGTGCGCGCTGGCGTCGTGGCTGTCCTCGAAGAACGCGCAGTCGACGAGGCCCGAGGTGTCATCGAGCGTCGTGAAGATGACGCGCTTGCCGGAGCGGACCGGTGGTGTCTGCACGGCGCCCTTCGCGCCGGCGACCAGGACCACCTGTCCGTGCGGCAGGTCCTTGAGGCGGTGCGCGGAGGCCACGCCGAGTTCGTCGAGCAACTCCCGGTGGTCGCCCAGGAGATGGCGCGAGGTGTCCATGCCGAGCACGCCGAGCTCGGCGCCGAGCCGTTCGGCGTCGTCGAGGTCGGGCAGCTGGGCGGGGGCGACCGTGTCGGGCGCGGCGTCGGTCTCGCCGAGAGCCAACTGGCCTTGGGCACTGCCTCGTTGACCCCGTCGCGATTCGGCGATGTGCAGCATCAGGTCCCGCCGGTTGCGCCCGAAAGCGTCCAACGCGCCGACCTGCGCGAGCCGTTCGGCGACCGGCCGGGACGGGCGGGCGCGGGAGAGGAAGTCCTGGAGCGAGACGTAGGGGCGCCCCGCGACGATCCGCTCCGCCTCGGCCTCGCTCATGCCGCGCACATCGTCGAGCGCGAGTCGGACACCATGGACGGAACCGCCGGAACCGCCGGAACCACCGGAACCGTCACCGCCATCAGACACCAGTTCGATTCGATAGGCCGGATCCGACGCGTTCACATCGAGCGGCAGCACCGGCACCCCCCACCGCCGGGCGTCCGCGAGCAGCAGCCGCTTCGGGTACATACCGGGGTCGTGCGTGAGCAACCCGGCGTAGAACGCGGCCGGATGGTGCGCCTTCAGCCACGCCGACTGGTACGAGGGGACGGCGAACGCGACGGCGTGCGCCTTGCAGAACCCGTACGCGCCGAACGCCTCGACGATCTCCCAGGTCCGCGTCACGACCTCCTCCGCGTATCCGCGCTTGCGGGCCTGCTGCGCGAACCAGGCGCGCACCCGACCGAGTTGGTCCGGGCGCGAGAGCGCTCGCCGCGTGTAGTCGCCGAAGGCGAGGCTGCACCCGGTCATCACGTGCAGGATCTTGATGATCTGCTCGTGGAAGACGACCACGCCGCACGTCTCCTCCAGCGCCTCCTTCAGATCCGGATGCGGGTACGCGGGCGCCTGCTTGCCGTGCCGTGCCTTGATGAACGGGTCGACCATGTTGGCCGCGACCGGCCCGGGGCGGAACAGCGAGATGTCCACGACCAGGTCGTGGAAGGTCTCGGGCAGCAGCCGCGCGAGGAGGTCGCGCTGGCCCGGCGACTCGGTCTGGAAGCAGCCCAGGGTCTGCGAGGACTGGATGAGCCGGTACGTCTTCGGATCGCCCGGCGGCACCTGCGCCGGATCGTCCAGGTCGATGCGGCGACCGCCCACCCGCTCGATCTCCTTGACCGAGTGCGCCATCGCGGACTGCATCCGCACCCCGAGGACGTCGAGCTTGAGCAGCCCGAGGTCCTCCACGTCCTCCTTGTCGAACTGGGACATGGGAAAGCCCTCGGTGCTGGTCGGCACGACGGGGGTGCGCCGCAGCAGGGACGTGTCCGAGAGCAGCACCCCGCACGGGTGCATGGCGATCCCGCGCGGCAGCGCGTCGAGCGCCTCGACCAGGTCCCACATCCTGCTCCCGCCGTGCGCCTCGGGGTCGATGCCGCGCAGCTCCGGCAGTTCCTGGAGCGCGGAGCGGGCGTCGCGGGCGCGGATGTGCGGGAAGGACTTGGCGAGCCGGTCCACCTCGGCGGGCTCCATACCGAGAGCGAGGCCCACGTCCCGTACGGCATGGCGGACGCGGTAGGTCTCCGGCATGGACACGGTGGCCACCCGTTCGGGTCCGAAGCGGTCCAGGATCGCCCGGTAGACCTCCAGGCGGCGGGCGGACTCCACGTCGATGTCGATGTCGGGCAGCTCCATGCGCTGCTCGGACAGGAAACGCTCCATCAACAGCCCGTGTTCGACCGGGTCGGCGGTGGCGATGCCGAGCAGGTGGTTGACCAGCGAGCCCGCGCCGGAACCGCGCGCGGCGACCCGGATGCCCAACTCCCTTGTGTCTGCGACCACTTGGGCGACGGTGAGGAAGTAAGAGGCGTAGCCGAGCCGTTCGATCAGGCCCAGCTCGTCCTCCAGGCGCTCCCAGTACCGGCGCTTCCTGTCGTAGCGGCGGGCCAGCATCGCGGCGTCGCAGCGCGAGCGCAGCACCCGGTCGGGGGTGCGCCGGGCGGCGCCGACGAGGTCCGGTTCGGGGAAGTGCACCCGGCCGAGCCCCAGGTCGTCCTCGGGGTCGACCCGGCAGGCCCTGGCGGTCTCCTCGGTGACATCGAGGAGGCGGCGCGCGGTGTTCTCGCGGTATCCGGCGGCCTCGGCCACCTTCAGGGCGATGGCGGCCATGTCCCCCGCGGGCTTGAGCCACCGTTCGCCGCTGTCGAGCGTGGAGCGCTGGTCGATCGGCACGAGGCGGCGCGCGGAGTCCAGCACGTCCGCGACCGGGCCCTGCCCGCGGTCGGCGTACCGGACGGCGTTGCTGAGCACCGGGGCGATCCCCTGGTCCGCGGCGAATCCGAGGGCGCGGGCGGCGTGCCGCAGCGAGCCGGTCCCGGTGCCGCTCAGTCCGTGGGAGACGACCTCGATGCGCAGCGCCGCGCAGGCGGAGCGGATCGTCGGCTGGGTCGGGCCGCTGCTCGTCACGCTCGTCGCGGGCCTCGCCAGGTTCT